>NZ_VLJG01000029.1:0-38091 GCF_007829415.1 Aminobacter sp. J44
CTCGCCGTGGACGCGCAGCTGTGCCTCGCCGCCCCAGTACCAGACGTTGCGGTAGTAGTGCGACTGGTCAATCGTCGTGCGATAGAGCTGCTGCAGGTGCGGCGGCACCTTGTTCCAGCTCTCGGTGTTGACGAAGTAGGAGCCAAACCAGGCGCCGGTGACCGAGTTCGACAGCGCGTACTTGCACACGTCYGCCCAACCCACTTCATAGGTCTCGGTGAAGCCGCACCAGGCAACGCCGTCAAGGTCGCCCCTGCGCAGCGCGACTTCCACGTCGTCCCATGGACGCGGCTGTTGCCATCGGCCGCCTGCGCCGCAAGCCCGGCGCGCAGGGAGGAAGGCTCTCGTCAGGAGCGGACGATCGCCGATGCGATCGCTTCCGGCCCCTGCCCCGTCAGATCCTTGGCAAGACTTCCCACCACCCTCGCGGTCAGCACGTCGTGGAAGCGGCGGCGCATCTCGCCGAGCGTGCGCGGATCGGCAACAACATAAAGCTTCTCAATGGCACCGGCGAGCGCCTGCCGGTTGAGGTACTCGGCTGCCGCGGCGGCGAAATTGTCTTCCTTCAGCCGGTTGTCGTCCGGATTGTTCGCGCCGGTCCGGTGATGATTTCCTGATCCTGCATTGGCAGGCTGCAGTTCCGGCTCAGGCAGGGAGGCCAGCTCGACCTGCGGCTCGTGGCCCTTGTTCCGGAACAGTCGAAGCTTTCCGCCGTCAACCACCGCGACCGTCGTTCCATTTGACAGGATCATTGTCTTCCTCTTCTTTTGTCCGCTTGTTCAGCGTGGGCGCAAATTCCCTGCGGGCGGCGCCCTTCCCGGACGTCCCAAACTCTAGATCACGTAGAGGGAGCCGGCTTTGACGGTCGTCAAAATCGGCAGTGCGAATGCGTGATTAACACGGTGCCTAAGAGGATTAAGTTTCGGAATTAAAACAAGAATTTTCCTACCGGTCCATTTTTGACGGTCATCAATGAACGAAGAGGTTAAAGGCGGTTTGCTAACCTTGCTGCCGGATCGAGCATATCAGCGAAGCAGAGCCAACGAAGAGTCGGCACGTGATCGCCTGAGTCAGCGACGACGTTCGGCAGGCAGGTTCGCTGCCTTCCGGATCGCGCCTCCAGAGAGATCCATCGGTGGAGCTGCGGAGGACGCGGACCTGAGGATGTTCGCCAAGAAAGGAGTCCTCCAATGGCTGATGATGCCACCAACATCCCCGTCAAGAAGCCTGAATCTCCTGCGAAGATCCACGACTGGGCCCCGTTCGAGAGCCTGCGCCGCGAGATCGACCGGCTTTTCGAGGACTGGCGGCTGCCGTCGCGCTTCCTCGGCTTCGAAGTGCCGCGTGTAGCGAACGCCAACTGGCAGTTCGCCCCGGCAATCGATGTCGTCGAGAAGGACGATGCCTATGAGATAACCGCGGAACTACCGGGCCTCGACGAAAAAGACGTCGAGATAAAGCTCGCCAACAACACGCTCACCATCAAGGGCGAGAAGTCGGAGCAGCACGAGGACAAGCAGAAGGACTACTACTTGTCGGAGCGCCGTTATGGCTCTTTCCAGCGCAGCTTCCGCGTGCCTGACGGCGTCGACGCCGAGAAGATCGACGCCATCTTCACCAAGGGCGTGCTGACGGTGAAACTGCCGAAAACGGCCGAGGCAAAGGCTGAGAAAAAGATCGACATCAAAGCTGCATCATGACGGTCGAGCATCGGTGCGCCAGACCCCGCGCACCGATGTGACCTTTTTGGCGGCCTTGATCGATCAGCCCGAATCCTCCGGGCAGCAATCTGCCCTGTTCCCCTGCATCATCTTGAGAAGGCGAACGCCGCCGACCTTTCAGTCGGCGGCTTCGGTCTTTGCGTCGGCCCGTTGCAACGGCGGGAAGTCCTCCGGCGTGATCGTCTCGCGCTCCAGCAGCAGACGAGCGCCCGCCTTCAGGTCATCGATGCGCGAAAGGAGCAGTTCCTTCGCGCCCTTGCTCGCCTCGTCCAGCGCGTTGCGGATCGCAAGATCCACCTCACGCGCGGTCGCCTCCGAATAATCCTTCGGATGCAGCATCGAGCCGTCGCCAAGCCACTGCTGCTTTTCCTCCTCGAGGACGGGAAGGCCCAGCACCGAGTTCATGCCGAAGCGGGTGATGCACTGGCGGGCAACATCGGTGGCCTTCGCGAGATCGTCTGCGGCGCCGGTCGAGACCTCGCCATAGATGATTTCCTCCGCAGCACGCCC
Source organism: Aminobacter sp. J44 (assembly GCF_007829415.1). NCBI lineage: Bacteria > Pseudomonadati > Pseudomonadota > Alphaproteobacteria > Hyphomicrobiales > Phyllobacteriaceae > Aminobacter > Aminobacter sp. J44. The sequence continues at coordinate 2,232 of NZ_VLJG01000029.1, forward strand.
AGCGAGAAGGGCGATCATGCGCTCCTTGAGCTCGCTTACCGTGATCAGGAAAGGGTCGTCGGTCGGACGCTGCAAAGTATAGCCGAGCGCACCGATCGAGCGGGGTATAATCGAGACCTTGTGGACCGGATCTGCCTTAATGAGCGAGGCGGCAGCCAGCGCATGGCCCATCTCGTGATAGGCGACGCGCTCGCGCTCCTCGGGCCGCAGCAGGCGGCCGCGCCGCTCGGTACCGGCTACGATGCGCTCGAAGGCGTTGGTGAAGTCCTCCATCGTCACCTCGTCGGCGTTGCGACGGGTGGCGAAAATCGCCGCCTCGTTGACGAGGTTGGCGAGATCGGCACCGGTGAAGCCGGGAGTGAGGCCGGCGATGTCGTCGATCTTTAGATCCGCCGCAACCTTCACCTTCTTCATGTGGACCTTGAGGATCGCCCCGCGGCCCGTGCGATCCGGGCGGTCGAGCACGAGTTGGCGGTCGAAGCGGCCTGCTCGGGTGAGCGCCGGATCGAGGATTTCGGGGCGGTTGGTCGCGGCGAGCAGAACGATCCCGACGCGGGGATCGAAGCCGTCGAGCTCGGTCAGCAATTGGTTCAGCGTCTGCTCCTTCTCATCGCCGCCGCCATAGCCGCTGAACGGCGTGCGGGCGCGGCCCATCGCGTCGAGCTCGTCGATGAAGATGATGCAGGGCGCAGCCTGCCGCGCCTGAGCGAACAGGTCACGGACGCGTGCTGCACCGACGCCGACGAACATCTCCACGAACTCCGAACCCGAGATCGAGAAGAACGGCACACCGGCCTCGCCGGCTATAGCGCGCGCCATCAGCGTCTTGCCAGTGCCGGGAGGGCCGACGAGCAGGATGCCCTTCGGGATGCGCGCGCCGAGGCGCCCGTACTTTTCCTTGTCCTTTAGGAAGGAGACGATCTCCTGCAACTCGGCCTTGGCCTCGTCGACGCCGGCGACGTCATCGAAGGTGACGCCCGTCTGCCGTTCGACATAGACCTTGGCTTTGGACTTGCCGACATTGACCAGTCCGCCCAACCCCTGGCGCTCGGCAAAGCGCCGGAACACGAACATCCAGAAAACGAAGAAGATCAGAACGGGCACAACCCAGGACAGGAGCGTCGTCAGCCAGTTGCTGTCTGTCCCGCCCCGGACGTCAACGCCGGCGTTCTCGAATGCTTCCGCCGCATCTGAATCGACCCGGCTTGCGATAAAGTAGGCCTTGCCATCCTCGGGCTGCTTGAACTCGCCCCTAACCGTCGTTTCGGTGATGGTGACGGAGGCAACCTTGCCTTCATCCACCAGCCGCATCAGCTCGGTGTGGGACAGTTGCGCCACCTCCTGCGAGGCGAGCCAGAGTTGAAACAGGCCCATCACGCAGAGCGCGAAGATGAAATAGCCGACGTTGAACGTTTGCTTTCGGTCCACGGCAGTCAACCCTCGAGATTGCGCACGAAGCTTAGTGCCATGCCGATATGGAACTTTGGTTGACGGCGATCAATCTCGCTAACCGCGGGCGGGATCGAGCTCCAGCGCGGCGCGGATGGTGCCGTCGTCGTCCGGGTCGTCGGTGAGCTGGAAGCCGAGCTGGCGGCACATGTGCAGCATCGTCGTGTTGACGCTCAGCACCTGGCCTTCGATGCGCCTGAGGCCATCAGCCTTGGCGTATTCGATCAGCCGGTTGAGGAGCGCCCAGCCGAGCCCCTGCCCCTGCAGATCACTGCGCACCAAGATCGCATATTCGGCGGTCTCGTGGTCCGGATCGCTTGCCAGCCGCGCGACACCACCGAGCTTGCCCTCCTCGTCCAGCGCGACGAATGCCATCTCTCGGTCGTAGTCGAGCTGGGTCAGGCGGATTAGCAACCGATCGGAGAAGGCATTGACTGAGCCGTGGAAACGCAGGCGAAGGTCGGCTGCGGTCGTCCGAGAGAGAAACTCGGGATAGAGGTCTACGTCGGCCGGGCGGATCGGGCGAAGGTGGTAGCGGTGTCCGCGTACCGTCACGTCGGTCGCCCAGGAGCCGGGATACGGCCGGATGATCAGCTTCGGGTTGGGCCCCGGCTGCTCCACAGCGGCGGGGTCAATCTCAATACGCGCGTCAAGCGCGACAACGCCTTCGCTGTCGGCAAGCAGCGGATTGATATCGACCGCCTTCACGCAGGGGAAATCGACGATCAGCTGCGACAGCCCCTTCAGCGCGCCGATGATCGCCGCCCGGTCCGCAGGCTTGCGGTCGCGGAAGCCTGCCAACAGCCGCGCAATGCGCGTTTGGTCGATCAGCTTGCCAGCCAGAAAATCGTCGAGCGGCGGCAGCGCAATCGCCGTGTCGTCCATCACCTCGACGGCAACGCCGCCCGTACCAAACAGCACCACCGGACCGAACATGACGTCGTGGCTGAGGCCGAGGATCAGCTCCTGCGCCGTCTTGCGCTCGATCATCGGCTGGACAGAGAAGCCGTCGATAATACCGTCCGGCACATGCTCGCGCAGGCGCCGTTCGATCCCCTCGGCCGCCTCGCGTGCCTGGGCGGGTGTTTCGAGGCTGAGGACCACGCCGCCGACATCTGACTTGTGCGTCACGGTCTTCGACAACAGCTTCACCGCAACCTTGCGCGAGGTCTCAAGCAGCCGTCCCGCGAACTCTTCGACCTCCACAGGGGTATGGGCGACCAGCGTCTCCGGCACCAGAATGCCATAGGCAGCCGCCACGGCCTTCGCCTCTGGCTCGGTCAGCATGGTGCGGCCCTCGGCAGCAACCTGCCGGAAGATGGCGAGTGCCGCCGCGCGGTCGGTAGCCGCCTCGCCTGCGGCCGCTGGTACCCGCCGCACGGCCTGTTGCGACTGCGACCACCGGGTCAGATAGGCCACCGCAGCCGCCGGAGTTTCATAACTGGCGACACCCGCCGCCTGCAGGATCTCGCGCCCCTTCCGGGCGGTCGCCTGGCCGAGCCAGCAGGAGAGGACCGGCTTGCTGTGGATCATTCCCTTCTCGGCCAGAGAGGCAACGGCCGCGGCCGCGTCGGCGGAAGATGCCATTCCCGTCGGGCAGTTCATCACCAGGAGCACGTCAACACCGGGGTCTGCCACGACCAGCTCGACGGCCGTGCGGTACTGCTCCGGCAGCGCGTCGCCGATGATGTCGACCGGATTGGCTCGCGACCAGTTGGACGACATGGGGCGATCGAGCTTTTCGATCGTCGCGGGGGAGAGTTCCGCAAGTTCAGCACCGAAATCCATCATCCGATCGACCGCCAGCACGCCGGCGCCGCCGCCATTGGTGACAATTCCCACTCGCGCCCGCTCCAGCGGCGAGAAGCGGGCAAGCGTTTCGGTGGCGTTGAAAAGCTCGGCAAGCTCGATGACGCGCACAACGCCAGCGCGTCGCAGCACGGCATCCACCACGCGGTCAACGCCTGCGAGCGCGCCGGTATGGGTCSCCGCCGCCTTAGCAGCCTCCGCGTGGCGGCCGGGCTTGATGGCGATCACCGGCTTTACCCGCGATGCAGCGCGGGCGGCCGACATGAACTTGCGCGGATGCGGGATCGACTCGAGATAGAGCAGGATCGCGCGGGTGTTCGGGTCGCCCGCCAGCATGTCGATGCAGTCGCCGATGTCGACGTCCGCCATGTCTCCGAGCGAAACGATGTGCGAGAAGCCGACGTCATTGGCGACTGCCCAGTCGATCAACGAAGCTGCCACCGCGCCCGACTGCGACAGGAGGGCGATGTCGCCGGGTTTGGCCGGCATGTGGAAGAAGCCCGCGTTGAGCTTGTGCGGCGGCAGCATCAGGCCAATGCCGTTCGGACCAATGATGCGGAGCAGATGGGGCTTGGCGGCATCAAGCATCTTCTGCCGCAGGCCGTTGGCCTTTGTGATGCCGGCGGTAATGACGACGGCGGCGCGCGTACCCTTCTCGCCAAGTTCGCTGACGAGTCCGGGGACAGTCGGGGCAGGCGTCATGATGACGGCAAGGTCCGGCACCTCCGGGATGTCCTTCACCGAGGCATAGCAGCGCCGGCCGGCCAGTTCCTGATACCGAGGGTTGACCGGCCAGATATCGCCCCCAAACCCGCCATCGATGATGTTCTTCAGGACCGCCGCGCCGAGCGACCCCGGCTTTCCCGAAGCTCCGATGACGACAACGGATTTCGGCTGGAACGCGTGGTTCAGGTTTCGGATCGTCACGGCAGTTCCTTCCCTGCGAGTCGTGAAATCGTGCTGTACCGAAGAGAGTTCTCCTGCAGCGGCGCCGGTCAAGCGCCGCTGCAATCTGTCTGTTAAAAAGCCTCAGTAGACCGGATCGCGGATCAGTGGGCAGGTCATGCAATGTCCACCGCCGCGGCCGCGCCCAAGCTCGGCGCCCGGAACGGTGATGACCTCGACGCCGGCCTTGCGCAGCTGTGTGTTGGTATAGGTGTTGCGGTCGTAGCCGATGACAACGCCTGGCTCGAGCGCAATGACGTTGTTGCCGTCGTCCCACTGCTCGCGTTCGGCGACATAGGCATCGCCACCCGTCTGCACCACGCGCAGCTTCCGCAGGCCCAGCGCCTCGGCAACAACGTTGGTCAGATGACCATCTTCCTTGCGCACGTCGATCTCGCCGTCCTTTTCGCCCGGCCGCAGCGAATAGGCGGTGATGCCGTCGACCACGTCGGCAAACAGCGTCACCAGGTCACGGTCGCAGAAGGTGAAGACCGTGTCGAGGTGCATGGAGGCGCGCTCGATCGGCAGCTTGCAGGCGATGACGCGCTCGGCTGCGCCCTTCCTGAACAGCGCGCGGGCGAGCTGGCCGACGGCATGCGGTGTCGTGCGCTCGCCCATGCCGACCAGAACCAGCCCCTTGCCGAGCGGCATCACATCGCCGCCTTCGAGTGTGGCATTGCCATGATCCTTGTCCGGGTCACCCCACCAGACGTTGAAGCCGGCATCGCGAAAATCCGGGTGGAAGCGGTAGACGGCGGTGATGTTGACGGTTTCGAGCTTGCGCGCGTTCCAGCGCATCGGGTTGAGCGTCACGCCGCCATAGATCCAGCAGGTCGTGTCGCGCGTGAACAGATGGTTTGGCAGTGGCGGCAGGATGAAATCCTCCGGTCGCAGCACCGGAGCAACCACGCCCTTGTGCTCGACGGGAAGTTCTGCCTTGTTCATGCCGCCCATCAGGATGTTCGACAGCTGATCGGCGTCGATCTCCATCAGCATCGCCCTGAGGTCATCGGCAAGGCCAACGCCAACGGTGTTCTCGTTGACGCGGCGCTCAAGCAGCCAGCGGCGGGCCTCCATGTCCTTCATTGTTTCGGCCAGCGCCTCACGCAGGAACACCACTTCGGCGCCGCGATAGCGGATCGCGTCGACGAAGGTCATGTGCTCGATCCGCGCCTGCTTGACCCATAGCACATCATCAAAGAGCAGCTCCTCGCAGTTCGACGGAGTGAGGCGGGCAAGTGCTGCGCCCGGCCGGTCCACCAGCACCCGCCGCAGCTTGCCGACCTCGGAATGAACTCCGTAGGTGACGGACATTTTGTTCTCCTTCAGGCTGTGAGCACGGCGATGCTGAGGCTCGCCATGATGATGACGGTGAGTATGAGCAGCAGCGGCCACATGAAGCGCAGCCAGCGCTCGTAGGGCACACGCCCAATGGCGAGACCGCCCATGACCACCGCGAAGGTCGGGTTGATGAGGTTCACGATGCCGTTTGCGGACTGGTAGGCGGTGACGACGAATTCACGTCCGACCCCGGCAAAGTCGGCCACGGGCGCAAGGATGGGCATGGACAGGACCGCCAAGCCCGAAGAGGACGGGACGAAGAAGGAGAGCAGCACCTCGATCCAGTAGATGACATTGACGAAGGCAACCTCCCCAAGCCCCGCCACGGACAGCTCCGCCCAGTGCAGGATGGTGTCGCTGATGCGACCGGCGTCCATCACCACCACGATGCCGCGTGCGAGGCCGATGATGAGGGCAACGCCGAGCAGGTCGCGCGCGCCGCCCAGGAAGGAGTTGACGAAGTTCTCCTCGCCGGGCCGTGCGATCAGCCCGATCAGGATCGCCGAGGCGAGGAACAGGCCGCTCATCTCGCCCATCCACCAGCCGCCCTTCAACACGCCCCAGACCATGACGATGAAGGTGATGCCGAAGATTGCCAGAACGATCTTGTGCAGGCCGGTGAACTCGCCCGCGCCCGTGTCCATGCCCGAAAGGAAGTATGCCTCGTTGTCCGCCTTGCGATCGTAGACGATCGACTGCGTCGGGTCCTTGCGCACACGTTCGGCGTAGCGCATCACGTAGATGACGCAGGCCAGCCAGCAGAGCCCCAGAATGACGAGGCGCAGCACCATGCCCTGGGTAAAGGGCATGCCGGCAGCGTCCGAAGCGATGACCGTGGCGAAGGCGTTGACTGTGGAGCCCAGCACGCCGACACCGGCGCCAAGCAGGATGATCGCCACCGCCGTGACGGCGTCGTAGCCGGCAGCAATCATGATGGGGATCAGCAGCACGTAGAAGGCGAGCGTCTCCTCGGCCATGCCGTAGGTGGTGCCGCCGAAGGCGAACAATCCCATGAGTACCGGGATCATCCACTTTTCGCGCCCTTTGAGCGTTGTCATCGCATTGCCGATGCCGGCGTTGATGGCGCCCGTGGACGTGACGACGCCGATAAAGCCGCCGATGACGAGCACGAAGAGGGCAACGTCAATGGCGTTCGCCACATTGGAAGCCGGATCATAGAAGCCGCTGATCGGCGCCATGATGACGTCGAAAAACCCCTGCGGATTGGGATCGGTGGGGGCATAGGTGCCCGCCACCGGCACCTCGCGGCTGAGCGCGGCGTTCTCGACGCGCTCGTACTGACCGGCGGGGATGATCCAGGTCAGCGCAGCAACAGCGATGATCAGCCCGAACAGGATGGTGAACGCGGTCGGAAACCGAAACTTGCCTGATGTTGTGGTGTCGGATGCAGTCGTCATGTCGTTGCCAGCTCCTTCCTGACTGGAATCACGGTGAACGAAGACCGCGATGCGAAGCGTCATTGTTGGCAGGTGTCCGGCTGGGCGCAGATCGTCTCGATAGCTACAGAAACAGGGTCTGCATAAACTCGTCGGCACGGACCAACGAGCGACATCCAACCCTGCGGCTAAGAAGCTGTCTTTGATTCTGGATAAATTTCGCGGCGGCCGTGAAACGGCTCCGGATCTTGCGCGAGCGAAATTGACTACCGTCAAGGAACGCCGTGTCGGGCGGCTCTACGCCAAGCACATCCGGTTGTTCAGAAAGGATGCCGCCATGCGGCACATCAAGCTCGCCTTCTGGGGCGCTCTGGCGCTCCTCACCGCCTTATGGCTTCTCGCCGTACCCGACGTACTCCAGGCAGCCAGCTTCATGGGGCTGCGCGGGTTCATGGTTCAATACAGCGGCCTCCTCGCCATGTTCGCGATGAGCATGGCACTGGTGCTCGCGCTGCGGCCGCGCTGGCCGGAGCGCTGGTTCGGCGGACTTGACAAGATGTACCGGCTGCACAAGTGGCTTGGCATCACCGCCCTCGTCGTCGCCATCGCGCACTGGGTCTGGGGACAGGCTCCGAAATGGGCGGTGGCCTGGGGTCTTATGGAGCGAGGTACCCGCGGTGCTCGTCCGCCGATCGAGGACCCGATCAGGCAGTTCCTGATGTCGTACCGGGGTATTGCCGAAGGGCTTGGCGAATGGGCCTACTACGCATCTGTAGTGCTGATCGCCCTCGCTCTCATCAAGTATTTCCCGTACCGGCTGTTCTACAAGACGCACCGGCTGATCGCGATCGCTTACCTCGTACTCGTCTTCCACTCTGTTGTGCTGATGGAGTTCGACTACTGGACGACGCCGGTCGGCATCTTCATGGCAATCTCCATGATTGCCGGGACCTATGCCGCACTAGTCGCCCTGTTCCGCCGCGTCGGCGTTGCGCGGCAAGTGACGGGAACGATCGCCGCACTGCAGTACTATCCGGGCGTGAAGGCGCTTGAGGTCGTCATCGACGTTCCGCAGGGCTGGCCTGGCCACAAGCCTGGTCAGTTCGCCTTCGCGATGTCTGATCGCAGGGAAGGGGCGCACCCCTATACCATCGCCTCGGCCTGGGATGACGAGAACCGCCGCATCATCTTCGTTGCCAAAGAGCTTGGCGACCATACCGGCCTGCTGCGCAACAAGCTGAAGGTCGGGCAGGAAGTGAAGATTGAGGGCCCGTACGGCTGCTTCGACTTCGAGGACATCCAGCCTAGCCAGATCTGGATTGGTGGCGGCATCGGCATCACGCCGTTCATTGCCGCGATGAAGCATCTTGCCGAGGTGCGGTGCGATCACCGAGGTAAATCGCTGTCAGAAATCGACCTGTTCCACTCAACCAGAGAATATGACGAGGCGGCGATCGCCAAGCTGACGGAAGATGCAAAGGCAGCGGGAATTCGCATGCATGTTCTGGTCGATGCCCGCGATGGCCGCTTAAGCGGCGACCGCATCCGCGAGCTGGTCCCCGAGTGGCGCAACGCCAGTATTTGGTTCTGCGGGCCGGCGGGCTTCGGCCAGGCGCTGCGGCAGGACTTCGCCCACCACGGACTGCCGGTTGCCGAGCGCTTCCATCAGGAAATCTTCGCGATGAGGTAGCTCTTGCAGCTGAAACGAACTCCCGCAGAAAACAGATAAGGTGGCTGCCCGGAGTCCCGCCTCAACAGGCGGGGCTCGTTGTTCACATCGTTCACGTGGCTTATGGATTACGTAACTGCGGTCAGCTGTTATTCTCCGTTGCGAGCCGGTGTGACCCGGCACAGTTCGGCCGTCGTGATGTTTTTGAGCCGCCAGGCAGTCTAGCTGTTTCAAGAGGTATCGGGGGTGCCCGCGAGAGATATGCCAGGGTTACAGGGTCGACTCCTGCAGTCGATCATGTCGTCTCGCTTCGAGGGCAAGGCCGGATACGTGCTCGCAGTCGTGTGCGTGGCGTGCGTATTTGCTCTCCGGGTGTCCCTGCAAGCTGCCCTCGGCAACACCGCTATCTTCATCCTTTTCGTGCCAGCCATCCTGCTTCCGGCGATCGCGGGCGGCATCGGACCGGGGCTGCTTGCCCTCATCCTTTCCTTCTTGGGAGCGTCCTATATCGGCGGCTGGGCTTTCACGGCCGGACTGCAGAGCGCCGTGTTCACGGTTGTCGGCCTGACGATCGCCTGGATGGGCGAGATGCTGCATCATGCCCGCCGCGCCCTCGACAAGACCGAGGCGTCGCTAAGGGCCCAGCGCGAGCACCTGCAGTCGATCCTCGACACCGTTCCCGACGCCACGGTCGTGATCGATGAGCACGGACGGATCACCTCGTTCAGCCCGGCGGCCGTGCGCCAGTTTGGCTTCACGGAAGCGGAGGTTCTTGGCCGCAGCGTCAGCATCCTGATGCCGGAGCCATACCACCGCGAACACGATGCATATGTGAGACGGTACATCGCCACCGGTGAGAAGCGCATCATCGGCATCGACCGCGTCGTCGTAGGACGCCGCAAGGACGGGTCGACCTTCCCGATGAAACTCGTGGTCGGCGAGATGCGGTCGGGGGGCCAGCGATACTTTACCGGCTTCGTGCGCGACCTCACCGAGCGCGAGGAGTCGGCGGCGCGCCTGCAGGAAGTACAGAGCGAGCTCGCGCGCCTTGCCCGCCTCAATGAGCTCGGCGAAATGGCGTCGACCCTCGCGCACGAACTCAACCAGCCGCTCGCGGCGATCGCCAATTACACGCAGGGCTGCGTGCGTTTTCTCCGCACCGTCGAAGACCCGGTAGCGGACCGTATTCGTGAGGCGCTAGAGGAGACGGTGAAACAGTCGCTGCGTGCCGGCGAGATCATCCGGCACCTGCGCGAGTTCGTCACCCGCGGACAGGCCGAGATGAAGCTCGAGAGCATGCGCAAGCTGGTCGAGGAAGCTGTCGCCTTGGCCCTTGTCGGCTCGCGCGAGCAGGGCGTGCGGTCGGTTTTCGAGTTCGCCCCGGAAAATCCGGACGTGCTGGTGGACTCCGTCCAGATCCAGCAGGTGCTGATAAACCTCATGCGCAATGCGATAGAGGCGATGCGCGCCTGCGAGCATCAGGATCTGCTGGTGCGCACCAGCGTCGAAGGCGGCGAGGTCATCGTCGAAGTTTCGGACACCGGCCCGGGCATTTCGGACGAGGTTGGCGCGCGCCTGTTCCAGCCGTTCGTCACCAGCAAGGCCGGCGGCATGGGCATCGGCCTCTCGATCTCCAAGCGGATCATCGAGGCGCATGGTGGAAGGATTTCTGCAAGCCGGAACGAGGCCGGAGGCGCGACCTTCCGCTTCTCGCTCCCGCTGCCAGTTGATGAGGTGTCGTATGCAAATTGACGACTATGTCGTTCATGTCGTCGACGACGAGGAACCCGTTCGCAAGTCACTCGCCTTCCTGCTGACGATGACGGGCTTCACGGTGCGGGTTCACGACTCCGCAACGAGTTTCCTTCAAGTGGCGAAGAATTGCGGCAATGCGTGCCTCGTCACGGACCTACGCATGCCCGACCTGGACGGCGTCGAATTGTTGAGAAAGCTGAAGGAGACCGGGGCATCGATCCCTGCCATCGTCATCACCGGCCACGGCGACGTGCCGATGGCGGTTGCTGCAATGAAGGCCGGCGCCGTCGACTTCATCGAAAAACCGGTCGAGGACGAGGTGCTGATCGAGGCGATCAAGCGCGCGGCGAGCCAGCTCGAGGTGCATGTCGCTCCCGTCGAGGATGCGGCAACGCTGCGCGCCCGCGCCGAAACCCTCTCCGATCGCGAGCGACAGGTAATGACGGCGGTCGTGGCTGGGCTGCCCAACAAGACCATCGCGCACGATCTCGGCATCAGCCCCCGCACGGTCGAGGTTCACCGCGCCAACATCATGTCGAAGATGCAGGCGCGTAACCTGCCGGAGCTGGTGCGCATGAGCATCGCCATGGGGCCGCTTGACTGAGCCCCCTCCCCGGCTGGCCCGGAGGAATCTCCCCTTTTTGACGGAGCGCAATGCGACTGGGCGCGCTCCATGGTTGAGTGCATCTGAACCCGAATTTTCATGGTGGGTGCTTTGAATGTCGGCGAATGAAGTCATCGTCGTTGCACCGGATGCGGCTTTCAGGCACTCGCTTGTCTTCGTGCTGGAAAGCGGCGCCTTCCGGGTTTCACCGTTCGCCGGCATTGATGAGGCGTTTGCATCGACCGGCCCGGACGGATTCCTGTGCGCGGTCGTGGATGAGGACGCCGTTGACGACTGGGCTTATGCGCGGGCACAGTTCGAGCGTTTCGGCCGACCGGTGGTGCTGCTGGTTGGTTCCCACCTTAAGTTCGCCGTCGGCCCGGAAAAGCTGGTGGCAAAGCCACTCCTTGGTGAAGCGCTGCTACAGGCGGTGCATGAAGCCGCCACCACTACGTAGTTTCCCTTAGTGATTTCCCTTACGGAAATAACCGAATTTCGAATTGCAGCATTTGGCGCGATTGTCCCTTCTAACAGGAAAGGGACGATCCATGACGACCATCGAAACATTAGGCCGTTCTTCGATTACCGATGACATCGTGATTGGCGATCATCGCCCCGCCAGGCTGCTGGACAACAGCCAGCCCATCACCTTCTTTCCCGCAGGTTCCGAGATCTACGCCCAGGGCGAAAAGTGCGGGAACCTCTATCAGGTCGAATTCGGTGCCGTGCGCGTCTACCGCCTCCTGGCGGACGGACGCCGCCAGATTTCGGCGTTCCACATGCCGGGCGAGATATTTGGCCTCGAAGGGTTCGGCACCCACCAATTCTTCGCCGAAGCGATCTGCGCGACCGGCATCCGCATCCTGCGCCCATCGTCGAGCGACCGGCTGGAACTGCTGCCGCTGGCACTTGAGAACCTTGCTCGGTCACAGGAGCAGCTTCTCGTGCTCGGCCACCAGAACGCCATCGAGCGCGTTGCAGCCTTCCTGCTCGAAATGTCCGAACGACAGGGCGGGATGAGGCTCGTCGAGCTGCCAATGCCGCGCTCGGACATCGCGGACTATCTCGGCCTCACCATCGAGACCGTGTCCCGAGTCTTCTCCAAGCTGAAGGCCAAGGGCGTAATCAGGCTGCCGAACCTGCGCAGCGTCGAACTGACCAAGCTGAAGACACTCCAGAACCTCGCGGCATGAAGGCCTGACGCATATTCAGGGAATAGGACCTTCGCTCAGGGCGACGGTCCCCAAGACAATCCATGTGGCAACCTATCACGACTGCGCCTTTCAACTGCGACCTGGAACTGGCTGTTCAGGATCGCGAGGAAATGCACACGCTGGTGTTCCCCTGCCAGCGCACCCTAACCGGATGGGTTGCCTCAAAGACGCGGCAAAGGCTCGAAGTATCGCCGACCCCCTGGCGACCATGGCAGGACTCTGCTGACGCTAGCCCGGAGACCCATTCCTCCGGTATCCAGAGCTAGTTCGCGGGAACGATCCAGGTTCCGCGACGGCCCTCTATGATGTCGACCGCATCCTCCAGCCTGCCAATGGCGGCTGGTTTTTTCATTTCGCTGGCAAAGGCAATCGCAGCCTCGACCTTCGGTCCCATCGAACCCGCGGCAAAGGAGCTGGCGGAAATTTCGTCAACGCGGGCCTTGCCGAGCGGCAGGGCGTGCGGCGTGCCCCAGTCGAGATAGACCGCATCGACATCGGTCAGCATCAGCAGGAAATCCGCCTTCAGGTCCCGGGCCAGCAACGACGAGGCAAGGTCTTTGTCTATAACCGCTTCGACGCCGGCAATGCTGCCGCCTTCAAGCGGGACGATCGGAATGCCCCCCCCGCCCGCGCAGATCACGATCACCCCGCGCTCAACGAGGAAGGAGAGAACTTCAGCTTCGAGGATTTCCAGCGGGCGGGGCGACGGCACCACCCGGCGCCACTTGTCGTTGTCCGGGGCAACTGTCCAGCCGCGCTCGGTGGCAAGCCGGTGCGCCGTCTCCCCGTCGTAGACTGGACCGATCGGCTTGGTCGGGTTGGCAAAGGCAGGATCGTTCGGATCGACCCGGACTTGCGTCAGCAGGGTTGCAAACAACCGGTCCTTCACGACGTTCGCCAGCTCCTGCTGGATAACGTAGCCGATCATGCCCGCCGACTCCGCATCCAGCACGTCGAGCGGCAGCGGCGAATGCGGGGTCGACGCCGCCTGCAGGGCAAGCAGGCCCACCTGCGGTCCGTTGCCATGGGTGATCACCAGCGAATGGCTGGCTTCGATCAGCCTGGCGAGCTCGGCTACCGCGCGCCGGACATTGGCGCGCTGGTTCTCGGCCGTCAGCGGCTCACCGCGTCTCAGTAGCGCATTGCCTCCCAACGCGACGACGATACGCATCGTCAGTTACCGATGGTGGCGACGAGGATCGCCTTGATGGTGTGCATGCGGTTCTCGGCCTGATCGAAGACGATCGAGGCTTCCGACTCGAACACCGCGTCCTCGACCTCCATGCAGTCGATCCCAAACTCGCTGTCAATGCGCCGGCCAACCTCAGTCTCGGTATCATGGAAGGCGGGCAGGCAGTGCATGAACTTCGTGTGCGGGTTGCTGGTCGCGGCCATCAGCTGGCGCGTCACCCGGTAGGGCAGCAGCAGTTCGATGCGCTCGCCCCAAGCGCTCTCGTTCTCGCCCATCGACAGCCAGACGTCCGTGTAGATGAAGTCCGCGCCGCGCACACAGGACTCGACGTCATCGTCCAGCCGGAACTTGCCGCCGCTGCGCTCCGCCAGACGCCGGACATGCGAGCAGAACTCGGTGTCCGGCCAAAGCGCGCGCGGCGAGGCGATGCGCATGTCCATGCCAACCTTGGCAGCGCCGATCGCCAGAGACCTCGCCACATTGTCCCTTCCGTCGCCGACGAAGGTGACGACAGTGTCTGACAGATGCTTGTGCGTGAATTCACGCATGGTCATGAAGTCGGCGAGGATCTGGGTCGGATGCGCCTCGTCGGTGAGGCCATTGTAGACCGGCACGCTGGAATAGGCGGCCAGCAACTCGACCTGATGCTGCGAGAAGCCACGGTACTCGATCGCGTCGTACATCCGATCGAGCACCCGGGCCGTGTCCCTGATCGATTCCTTGTGGCCGATATGGCTGCCGGACGGGCCGAGATAGGTCACATGCGCACCCTGGTCGTAGGCCGCGACCTCGAAGCCGGAGCGGGTGCGCGTCGAGTCCTTTTCGAAGATCAGGGCGATGTTCTTGCGCGCGAGCCGCGGCACCTCGTTGCCGGCCCGCTTCGCCGCCTTAAGATCGGCCGCCAGCCGCAGCAGGTACCGGATCTCATCACCGGAGAAATCGTTCAGGCTCAGTACGTTGCGGCCGTGGAGGTTGACAGGCATCGATCTGGTCCTCGCTCGTTCCAATCGGGTGTTTTGGAAGAGTGGGCCATGGCTGCTGGACCTGCCTTGACGGCCGTCAAAATTGCGCTGCGGTGTTCGGCCTTCAGAGGAACATGACCTCGTTGCGACCGGAAAACTCGATGACGAAGCCCCGTTTGCGAGCCGAAGCCGCGATCCGGTTCACCTCCCGCAGGTCGAGAAAGATCCCCGTATCAAGCGGCCGGATCTCCTGGTGAATTTCATAGACCGCGTAGACGGCCACAAGCGCGCGGCCGCGCTCAGAGGATGGAGCTACCTGCCATGTGCGCTCGCCGAGATAGGCAACGCGCAAATCGGCCGGCATCGGTGCTTCGTCGTGCAACGCGCCTTCCGGTTCAGTCCAGGGGTTCGTGTGATCTAGCATCTTCGTGGGGGAAACGCTGGTAGTTCAGGCATTCTTGCGAATGCTTGCCGGCGCGGTTCCGGGAGAACGGTCGGGTGAGACCGTCCAGACGCTCACATATGTGGTGCCTCGTTCCTGCCTGTGCTGATGAATCATGTCACTGCCCCGTCGCCGCGCGCGTGTCGCATACTCCTGCGAACGGGGTGCCGAATTGACCTTCGTCAACTGGCCGAACTACTTGCTGCTTTCACAGTATCCACGCTGTGGAACTGCGCTATTCGGTTCAGGAAGCAAGCTACGCTGGGTCAGGACCTGACCCGGTTGTTTCACTGGGAACCGGCAATGTCGTGCATGAAGGTCACGAGATCAGCGGCCTGCTGCGGATCGGGCTCAAAGTCCGGCATCACGGCGTGCTTCTTGAACACGGCGCCCTCCAGCATCTTCGCGAGCGCATCAGCAGGAATCCTTGCCGGAATTTCCCGGAACGGCGGGGCCTCCTTCAGCGGACTTTCATCGATCTGGGTGATGGCGTGGCACTCCGCGCAGTTCGCCTCGGCGATGCGGCGGCCGCGAAAGGCGCTTTCGACGGCATCATCCGCAGCGGCCGGCCCCGCCGTAGCGGCCATCATCAGGATTACGCGTCGCCACATGGCAATCTCCTCGGATTCGAACTCTACGGCCTACGAAACATGCACCGCGCTAATGCGAAGCTAACGCGTCAGTCTTTCGCGTGTCACCTGGCGCGCGCAGGGCCCGCAGCGCATTGAGGATCACTGCAAGGTCAATGCCTTCCTGCATGAGCGCGCCCTGCACCGGCGTGAGATACCCGGCAGCTGCGGCTGCCMTGCCGAGGCCCGACAATGCCAACCCGGCGATTACGCTCTGCAACGCGATGCGGAGCGTGCGATGCGCGATCCCGAAGGCTTCCGCCACGGGGTAAAGCCTGTCCGGCAGGATGACCACGTCAGCGGCCTGCGAGGATGCGGTTGCGCCCCGCGCGCCCATCGCCACGCCGACCGTCGCAGTGGCGAGCGCCGGGGCATCGTTGATGCCGTCGCCGACCATCATGACCGGCTGCTGTGCCAGTTCCTCACGAACCACATTGACCTTAGTTTCTGGCGACGCCTGCGCCACGACGCGATCGAGCGGCAGCGCGGCCGACATGCGCGTGGCAGCGTCCGCGACGTCGCCGGTCAGCAGCACCATGCGCGATATACCGAGTTCGTGCAGGCGCCGAAGCGTCTGTGCCGTATCCGGGCGAAGCGCATCGCCGAAGGTGAATACCGCCGAAACCTTGCCGTCGACCTCAACATAGACGCGCAGGACCGCCTCGTCGCGATAGCGCTCCTCGCTCGCCGCGCACCAGCCGGGCAGGCTGTTGCCATTGAGGAGATAGTCGCGCGACCCGACTCTGACGCGGCGACCTGTGACCATTCCTGACAGCCCGGCCCCACGCGTCTCGCTGACGTTGTCGGGCGTCGGCAGCACAAGGTTTTTGGTGCGGGCAAGATGGGTGATGGCGCCTGCAACCACATGGTTCGAGACTTGCTCGAGCGACGCTGCCAGCATCCACGCCTCGTCCTCGTCGACCCCCGGCGCGTACTCCGCTTCGAGCAGTTCGGCGCCTCCCAGCGTCAGCGTTCCGGTCTTGTCGAAGATGGCGGTCCTGACCTTGGCCAGCGCCTCAATGGTCTGGCTTCCTTTCATCAGGACGCCAAACCGGGCCGCGCGCGAAATGCCGCCGATAAAGGCAACGGGTGCCGCAAGGATCAGCGGGCACGGCGTCGCCACAACCAACACCGCAAGGGCGCGCAGCGGATCGCCGGACCACCACCAAGCCGCGCCCGCAACCAGCAGCGCGACCGGCAGGAGGAGGAGCGCGAACCTGTCAGCCATACGTGTAAACGGAGCCCGTGCAGTCTGAGCAGCTTCGACCAGCCGAATGATGCCCGCATAAGTGCTTTGTTCGGCACGCGCCGTTGCCCGGATCGCGAAGGCGTCTCCCGCGTTGACGATTCCGCTGCGCAGAACCTGCCCGGCGTGACGGGTGACAGGCAGCGGCTCGCCCGTAAGCGCGGATTCATCCAGCCTTGCCTCGGGATCAAGAAGCTCGCCATCGACCGGCACAAGCTCTCCCGCCTGCACGATCAGTTCGTCGTCGATCTCGACCTTAGCAACCTGCACCGTTTCCAGCTGACCGTTGCGGCGTCGGTGCGCCGTGCGCGGCGAGCGGTCCTGCAGCGCCCGCAGGTCACGCTCGGCACGGCCACGAGCGAAATCCTCGAGCAGCGTGCCGCCCGAATACATCAGCGCCACGACTACGGCCGCCAGCGGTTCGCCCAGCAGCAGCGCGGCCGTCATCGACACGAGCGCGATCGCGTCAACACCAACTCGCCCGATGAGAAAGTCCCGCACGATCGAAACGACCAGAACGACGATCACCGGCACAGTGCCTGCCGTCCAGACAACGGTGGTGGTCATGCCGCCCCAAGCCGGCACCCAGCCGGCCGAGATAAGCAGGCCAAGGCACAGCGTCGCGAATGCAAGAAATGCGAGGGCCCGCCGAAATATTGTTTCTGACATGATGCGCCCCTTGCTCGGCAGTATGCGTTTCGCGGCATCGGCCGCGCAGATGCCACATTCTTCTATCTGGCCCGCCCGAGCGGCAGTTATCCGGCCGGGGAAAGTGAATACGTTCTAGGCGGCCTTAGGCGAATTGTTACTCCGCCGCATTGATCCACGACAACATGGCAGGCTGCCAGGAAGGGGGTGACAAGCTCGTCTCCCGTTTACACATTTCCGGGGAAACTCATTGACGTAACGCAAAGCAAATCCGCATCACCGCGCATATTTGTCTTCGCAGAAGCCAGTATGAGCGCTAACGGAGGCTCAAATGACGTTCAGGACGATCCTCACAGTCACCGGCCCAGACCAGGAATTCGACGACCTCAGGCACGCGGCCGACATGTGCGAAAGCGCCGGAGCACATCTTGCCGTCCTGGTGGTGGGGATGGCCTCCCCTCCGCCCGTCGGCCTCTACACGGCCGCGGTGGTGTCGGACGCCTGGGTGCAGGAGCGCGGAAATGACGAGAAGCGTGTGGCCGACCGAGCACGGGCCATCACTGAATTCCTCGCCAGCAAGCGGATCTCGTCGGATGTAGCGACCGCTTTTACCGAAGTCGCCTTTGCCGACGAAGCAATCGGCCGCCGCGCCCGCTATGCCGACCTCACCGTGCTTGGCCCGGAGACGCTTGGCTCGGAAGAGCTCGGCCCGAAGGCGCTCGAGGGCGCGCTGTTTGCGTCCGGCCGCCCGCTGCTGATCCTCCCGAAGGATGCCAATGCGACTCTGAATCCGAAGCGCGTCGTGATTGGCTGGGACGCGCGGGTCGAGGCCGCACGTGCCGTGCGCGAAGCGCTTCAGATCCTCGTCGCCGCCGAGGACGTGCGCCTGCTGCTGGTCGATCCGCGCGAGGGCGAGAACGGCCATGGCGCCGAGCCAGGCGCGGATGCTGCCCGGTATCTCGCCCGCCACGGCGTCAAGACGACGGTCGAACGGCTGCCAAGCCTGGGCAAGCCGGTTGCGGACATCATCCGCCGCTATACGCGCGATGTGGGCGCGGACATGCTGGTCATGGGCGCGTACGGCCATTCCCGCATGCGCGAGAAGATCTTTGGCGGCGTCACCAGGTCGATGCTGGAAGCGCCGGCGCTGCCGACCTTCCTTGCCCGCTAGGGTTGTTCCTCGACGTCAATGGCCTCTCGCCCGGTCACCCGGTCGATATGGATCCGGAAGAAGGTATGCGGCGACTGGTCCGTCACCGGGGGTAGCTCGGGTTTCAGCGCCCCCGGCTCCCACCAGTCCGAGTACTTGCTGAGCAGCGTCCACGCCCGTTCTCGAAGCGTCTTGTGCCCGATCCGGTCGGGCAGCTCCTCGAAGCTGCCTTCGGCCATCGCGCTCTTCCAGCTGCGCCCGCTGCCGGTCTCCTCAACCAGAAGCGCCACCTTCGGGTTCGCGCGCATGATGTCGAGCTTGCGCCCCGGCAGAGTGAACGCATAGGCGTGCCCTTCCGCATAGGCATAGAAGATGGTGACGACATAGGGCTGGCCGTCCAGCGAGCAGCCAAGCCGCGCCACCCGCTTCGCCTCGATCAGGCTGATGCATTGATTGTGGGTCAGTTCCCGGATGATCATCATCGCCTCCTCTTCATTGTCCGAGTAGTGGCAGCTCGAATTCTCGCCGCGGGCGGCTAAAGACTCTCCGCCCGGCGCTGCAGTCGACACGCCCGCTGCCATTGTCACTCGATAGTGCGCGCAAGGATAGTGAACGTCGCTTCTGATCCGGCGGCCTTGACGCTCGTCAATCGTGTCGGCCCGCCCCGCAGTTCAAAAATGGCAGTTTACCGCCGATGTCATCAAGGTCGATAAATCGTTCATCGACCGGATCGGCGCGAATGACGGCAAGGCGCCCGCGGTGATCGACGCCGTGCTGCAGATGGCGAACCGCCTCGACATGGTGCCGGTCGCGGAAGGCATCAAGACAGGCGCCAAGCAGCTCACCTCTGCGCATGCGGTTGCACGCTCGGTCCGTTTTCTTCAGCCGGCTGGTCGCTGGGTCCAAAGTCCCTGCACTGCTTGAAGAGAACGGCGCATCTGTGCTTCGTACGCGCCGCGGCCAACCAAAGCCCCACCGGAGGCGTACTCGACACGCGGTATACAGAAGCAGTCACGTTGGCGTTCGTCGGCGTAATACCTCATACCAAAAGAGAATCGCCGCTCCTCGGAGAGGAACGACGATGCTGAAATGCTGTCCGAGAAGCCGGCCCGTCTTTGGGTTCAATCCTTCCAGATCGTATGGCTCTGCTCGCGCATGAACTGTGGCAGGTAGAAGGGGCCGAGCCCGCCCTTGCCGGACAGGCCCGAGCCTTTCCAGCCGCAGAAGGTCTGGATGCCGGGCCATGCGCCGGTCGTTGCGCCGCTGGCGCGATTGACGTAGAGCGCGCCGGCCTGTGCCCTGTCGAGGAAGAGGTCGATTTCGGCCTGGTCGCTCGCATAGCAGCCTGCGGTGAGGCCATAGGCGACGGCATTGCCGTCGGCGATAGCCGCTTCAAGGTCGTCAAAGACCTGAACCGTCAGGAACGGCAGGAACAGCTCGTCGCGGTGAAGCGCATGGTCTGCCGGCAGGCTGTCGACGATGGTTGGCTCGACATAGAAGCCGTGATCGTAGATGCCGCCGGAGAGCCTGTTGCCTCCCGCAAGGATGCGTCCGTCGCGCGCCGCTTCGGCGCTCGCCTTCTCGAAGCGGCGGAATGCTGCCTCGTTGATGATCGGGCCCATGAAGATGTCGCGGCCGCAAGGATCACCTATGCGGATCGACTTCGTCAGCGCCACCAGCCGGTCAGCGAAGGCGTCGCGAATGCTGGAATGGACATAGACTCTGGAGCCCGCCGAACACTTCTGGCCCTGGAGGCCGAAGGCCGAGCGCATCATGCCCTGCGCCGCGCGCTCGACATCGGCGGAAGCGGCGACATAAGTCGGGTTCTTGCCACCCATCTCGGCGATCACCGGGCGATTGAAGACGCCGCTCGCGACCTTCCGAAGCATCTCGGAGCCGACCTTGTGGCTGCCCGTAAAGGCAAAGCCGTCAAAGCCCGGATGATCGACCATCGCCTGTCCGGTGCTGCCGTCGCCGCAGATCATGTTGAGAACGCCAGCCGGAAGCCCGGCAGCATCGGCAGCCCGCATGATGAGGGCCCCCGTCAGCCCCGCAAACTCGCTCGGCTTGTAGACGACCGTGTTGCCGGCGATCAGCGCGCTCGACAGCATGCCGACCGACAGTGCCAGCGGGAAGTTGAACGGCGCGATCACGCCGAAGACGCCGTAGGGGCGTAGCCGGTCGCTGGTCTCTTCATTATCGAACGCACGTTGAAGCGGGCGAACAAAGCCGTTGTTTTCCTCCATCTGCGCGCCGTAGTAGCGCACGAGGTCGATCGCCTCCTCGGCCTCGCCCATTGCTTCAAGCCGCGACTTGCCGACCTCGATGAGACAGGCGGCGGCGAGCTCGAACTTTTCCTTTTCGAGCTGGTCGGCAAAGCGGCGCATCGCAACGAGGCGCTCCTGCCACGGCATCGCGCCCCACGATTTCTGAGCGGTGCGGGCAGCGGCAACGGCACGTTCGACGACCGCGGCGTCTGCGCGGTGGAAGCGGCCAAGCAGGATACGGTTGTCGATAGGCGAGAAGGCTTCGTAGCTCGCCCCTGCAGCAAGATCCTCGCCGCCAATGCGATGCGGCCAGGTCTGACCGAGGAGTTCTGCGCGCACCTTCGCGATCACCGTGTCGAGCAGATCATGGACGCCGGAAAAATCGGCCTGGATGTTGGAATAGGTGACGCGCGGCAGTGCGGTCTGAGACATGTGAAAAATCCTTGATCGAACCTCTGGCGAGTGTCAGGCGCTGGCCCGGGCCGGCGCGGGCGTATTGCGGTCGAACGTGTCCGGCGTAACGCCTTCCGTGCGCAGGATGTGCTTTTGCACCTTGCCGGAGGCGGTTTTCGGCAGCTCATCCAGCACGCGAACGTAGCGCGGGACCATGAAGTGCGGCAGCGTCCTCGTCAGTTCTTCCGTAACCGCCACCGGATCGATGGTGGCGCCTTCGACCGGTGTCACGACGATCAGCACCTCGTCCTCGCTGAACTCGGACGGCACCGCGACGGCGGCGCATTCACGGATCGTCGGAATGTTCAGCACCTCGCTTTCAAGCGCGAAGGACGAGATGTTCTCGCCGCGGCGACGGATCACGTCCTTGAGGCGGTCGACGAAGAAGTAGGTGCCGTCCGTATCGCGGCGGAAGCCGTCGCCGGTGTGGAACCAGCCGTTGCGCATCGCCTCAACGGTGGCCTTCGGATTGTTGTAATAACCGCGCATCAGCGCCCACGGACGGTGGGTGCGCACGATGAGCTCGCCAACCTGTCCGTCCGGTACCTCGACATCGTTCTCGTCGACGATGCGCAGTTCATACCAGGGGCGCGGCTTGCCAGCGATGCCCTTGGCCGTGATGCCAGGACCAGCAACCATTGGCGAGGAAATCTCCGTCATGTTGTAGATGGTCCAGGCGTCGACTCCGAAACGCTCGGCAAACAGCGGACCGTCTTCGCCGAAAGGAGTGATGAAGGCGCGGCGCAGCGGATGGTTCTTGTCGTCCGGGGACAGCGGCTGCTTCAGCAGGAAGCTCGCCATCACGCCCAGCAACAGGCAGTAGGTCGAGCCGGTGTCGCGCACGGCCTGCCAGAAGGTTCCGGTCTTGAACTCGCGCATCATGCCGATGGAGAGGCCCCGCGCCAGCATGGCGTAGACATAGAGCGTCGAGCCGCAGTGGAAAATCGGGCCGCAGATCATGCAGCGGTCGTCCTCGTCGACGCAGTCGAATGCATCCGGACCCATGGTGTAGAGCTGCGTGTAGCTGCTCATCACGCCCTTGGCGTTTCCGGTCGTGCCGGACGTATACATGATGGCGTAGAGATCCCACGGCTCGATCGGGCTGGAGAGCTCAAGCAGGCTCGCGTCTTCGTCTGCCGGGTCTTCCAGCTGGCGAACGTCAAGCCCGGCAACTGGCTGCGCCTCACCCTCGACGACCAGCACGGTCTTCACCTTGCCCGGAGCGACTTCGCTGAGGCGCTCGACCAGCGGGGAAGCCGCAACAAGAAGCGGCGCGTCAGCGTCTTCAAGAATGTGCTCGAGCACGCGACCGCGGGCTGCCGTGTTGATTGGCACGTAGACCGCGCCGAGATAGTTGATGGCGAACCAGGTGCAGAGCAGGTCGGGGCCGTTGCCCATCATGCACAGCACGTGGTCGCCGCGCTTCACCCCCGCGCGGGCGAGCGTGGTGGCGCGCAGGCGCACGCGCCGCAGCGTTTCGGCGTAACTCCATGCGTCGCCCGGCCAGAACTGCACGAACGGCGCCTCGGGCCGCTCGGCCGCGTAGGTCTCTAGTATGTAACGGAGCACCGCTCGGTTGCGGTCGAGTGCCGGATCCGATGCGCAGACTGTACCGGTCGTCATGTCCTCTCCTTCCGAAGGCCTCAGGGCATTTCAAAGCCGCTGGGCTCCTCCCCAGTCGCTATGTGCCCGACGAAAATATGCCTTGCAATCCCGAAAACAGATATGCAACATACTCGGTAGTATGTCAAAGCGGTTTATGAGGAACCGCGCATCGGCTGGGGTCTTGGGAGGGCCAATGACGGCAGTAGTGACGTCCGTTGAGGGCAAGGTAGCGACGGTTCGTTTCGACCGTGGCGGCAAGGCGAATGCCCTGAACTCGGAACTCATCCGCGGACTGGAAACGGCCGCCATCGATGTGGGCCAGCGTGCCGACGTTGCCACCGTCGTTCTGACGGGCGCAGCCGGAATCTTCGCCGCCGGGGTCGACCTCAAGGACGATCAGCTCTGGAAGACGGGCGCTGGCGACGTGGAACGCGCGCAGGCGATGAACGCCGGCGGGCGCATGACCGATGCCTGGAGGCAGGTGCCGCAGCCCGTGATCGCCGCGATCGAGGGCCCCGCCATTGGCGGCGGTGCGATTCTGGCGCTCACCGCGGATTTCCGCGTCATGGCCGCTTCTTCCTATATGCGCTTTCCGGAAGTGCGTCTTGGCATGACGCTGGGCTGGGGCGGCTTGCCGCTCCTGGTCGAGCGTGTTGGCTCGTCGCGCGCAAAGCGCATCCTGTTCTGCGACGAGAAGATCGGCGCGGAGGAAGCCCTGTCGCTTGGCCTCTGCGACCGCATCGTTGAGGACGGCGCCGCCGTAGCCGCCGCCTGCGATTGGGCGGCCGAACTTGCCGAAATCCCTGCGCTCGCCCTGCGGATGACCAAGTCCGCCATTGACGGGCACGCCCGCCAGAACTGGGCGGCGTGGAGCGAGGCTGATCAGTTCTATCTGTCGCGGCGAATTCTCGAAGAAGCCAGCCGCTAATCAAGACGGGGTCGGGCGGGAGCACGGCATCCGGGCATCAGGCACATCTGTGCCTTAAGGAGGAGCATGAGAATGAAGAATTTGAAGACCATCATCCTGTCGACGGTGTTCACGCTGTCGGCAACCGCCGCCTTCGCGGATCCGTACCGTATCGGCGTTCTGACGGACATGTCCGGCATGAACTACGACCTCGCGGGCCAGGGCTCCGTCGTCGCAGCGCAGATGGCCGTTGAGGATTTCGGTGGCAAGCTGCTGGGCGAGGACATCGAGGTCATCGTCGGCGACCACCAGAACAAGCCGGATGTCGGCTCGACCCTCGCACGTACCTGGATCGACGAGCAGAACGTCGTCGCCGTTGTCGACGTGCCGACCTCGTCGGTGGCCATGGCCGTTCAGGAAATCACCCGCCAGAAGGACACCGCGTTCCTGATCTCGACCGCCGGCTCGTCGGCGCTCACCGCCGAAGCCTGCTCGGCGTCGACGGCGCAGTGGACCTGGGACACCTATGCGCTCGCCAACGGCACCGGCCGCGCGCTCACGCAGGGCGGCGCAAAGAAGTGGTACTTCATCACTGTCGACTACACCTTCGGCCATGCGCTCGAGGCTGACACCACTCAGGCTGTGACCGCAGCTGGGGGCGAGGTCATCGGTTCCGTCCGCCATCCGCGCGAGACCACCGACTTCTCGTCCTACATCCTGCAGGCGCAGGCTTCCGGCGCAGACGTGATCGCGCTCGCCAACTCGTCGGGCGACACCATGACGGCGCTGAAGCAGATGCAGGAATTCGGCATCACCGAGGCTGGCCAGAAGGTCGCCGGCATGCTGCTGTTCCTCACCGACGTCCAGGGCGTTGGTCTCGACATCGCGCAGGACCTGACGCTCACCACCGCCTTCTACTGGGACATGGACGATGCGACCCGCGAGTGGTCGGCACGCTACAGCGAGCGCATGGAAGGCAAGAAGCCGACCATGGTCCACGCCGGCGTCTACTCGGCCGTCATGAACTACCTGAAGGCTGCGGAAGCTTCCGGCCAGGCCAAGAGCGGCTCGAAGGTCATGGAGACCATGCGCGGCATGGACATCAACGACTTCTTCAACCGCAATGCCTACCTGCGTGAAGACGGCCGCGTCGTGCACGACATGTTCCTCGTCCGCGTGAAGAAGCCGTCCGAGTCCACCTCCGAGGGCGACCTCTACGAGGTTCTCGCCACGATCCCGGGCAACGAGGCGTTCGCTTCGCTCGAAAACAGCACCTGCCCGCTCGTCAAGAAGTGATCCCAGCGACCATGACCACTCATCCAGCCGCGGCTCCTGCCGATGCTGGCGCGCCCCGTGCCGTTCTCTCGGCACGGGGGCTGACCAAGCGCTTCGGACCGTTCCTCGCCGTCAACAACGTCGACATCGACGTCTGCCACGGTCGGATCCACGCGCTGATCGGCCCCAACGGCGCCGGCAAGAGCACCGTGTTCAACCTGTTGACCAAGTTCCTCAAGCCCACTGCGGGTCGCATCGTGCTCGATGGGACCGACATCACGGCGATGGATCCGGCCAGCGTGGCGCGGATGGGCATGGTCAGGTCGTTCCAGATCTCCGCCACCTTTGGCGACATGACGCTGCTGGACAACGTCCGCGTTGCCCTGCAGCGGCCGAACAACCTGTCGCGACAGTTCTGGCGCTCGCTGATTAGCCTTGACCGGCTCAACCGGCAGGCGATGGAACTGCTGGACCGCGTCGGCCTTGCCGACATGGCGCACCTTCGCGCCAACAACCTTTCCTACGGACGAAAGCGTGCGCTTGAAATCGCGACGACGCTGGCCCTCGAGCCGCGCGTCCTACTCCTCGACGAACCGCTGGCCGGCATGGGCCAGGAGGACGTCGAGCACATGGCAAAGCTTATCAAGACCGTCTCGCGCGACTGCGCGCTGCTGATGGTCGAGCACAATCTCAAGGTCGTCGGCGATATTGGCGACGACATCACCGTGCTGCAGCGGGGCGAGATCCTGGCGCGCGGCGACTACGCGACCGTCAGCGCCGATCCGCGCGTGCGCGAAGCATATATGGGTTCCGAAGATGACAGCCACTGATACGCTGACTGCGCCCGCAAAGGCTGCGCGCGGCGGCGGCGCGGCACCGCAGCTCAAGGTGCGCAAGCTGGAAGCCTGGTACGGCGAGAGCCATGCGCTGCATGGAGTCGACCTCGACGTCTACCCCGGCGAGACCGTCACACTGCTTGGCCGCAACGGCGTCGGAAAGACAACCACGCTGCGCGCCATCATGGGCATCATCCGCAAGCGCAAGGGCGAGGTCGAGTTCGAGCAGAAGTCGATCATGCGCGTGCCATTGCACCGCATCGCCCATGCGGGCCTCGGCTTCGTTCCGGAAGAGCGCGGCATCTTCGCGAGCCTGACCGTTGAGGAAAACCTGACCCTGCCGCCGGTCGTGGCCAGGGGTGGCATGAGCATCGAGAAGATTTATGAGATCTTCCCGAACCTGCTCGAGCGCCGCACCAGCCCGGGCACGAAGCTTTCGGGTGGCGAGCAGCAGATGCTCGCGATCGCCCGCATCCTGCGCACCGGCGTGCGCCTGATCCTCCTGGATGAGCCGACCGAGGGGCTTGCTCCGGTGATCGTCGAGCGTATCGGCGAGGTGCTGAAAGTGCTCAAGGCGCACGGCGTCAGCGTGCTGCTCGTCGAGCAGAACTTCCGCTTTGCATCGCGCATTGCCGACCATTTCTACGTGATGGACCACGGCCAGGTGATCGACAGTTTCTCGGTCTCGGAACTGCCGTCCCGCACCGAGGCACTCAATACGGCCCTGGGGGTGTGAGACCATGACCACCATTTTCGGAGTGGCGCTGCCCGTCCTCACGGGCCAGCTCCTGATCGGTCTGATCAACGGTTCCTTCTATGCGCTGCTGTCGCTCGGCCTCGCCGTGATCTTCGGCCTGCTGCGCATCGTCAATTTCGCCCACGGCGCGTTCTACATGCTGGGCGCGTTTGCGGCATGGATGCTGCTCAATTACGCCGGCATCGGCTACTGGGGCGCGTTGTTCCTGGCGCCGCTGGTTGTTGCTGTGGTGGGCATGGTGATCGAACGCACGATGCTGCGCGCGCTCTACGGCCTCGACCATCTCTATGGCCTGCTGTTCACCTTCGGCCTTGCCCTGCTGCTCGAAGGCGGATTCCGCCACTACTTCGGCACGTCCGGCCAGCCCTATGCGGCACCGGAGGCGCTGCGCGGCGCCACCAACATTGGCTTCATGGTGCTGCCGAACTATCGCGGCTGGGTGGTTCTTGCCTCGCTGGTGGTATGCCTTGGCACCTGGGCGATCATCGAGAAGACGAAGATCGGCGCGTACCTGCGCGCGGCAACCGAGAATTCAACTCTCGTCCAGGCCTTCGGCGTCAACGTGCCGGTGCTGCTCACGCTGACCTACGGCTTCGGCTGCGCCCTGGCCGGCGTTGCTGGCGTGCTTGCCGCGCCGCTGTTCCAGGTCAGCCCGCTGATGGGCTCGAACCTCATCATCATCGTCTTTGCGGTCGTCGTCATTGGCGGCATGGGCTCGATCCTCGGCGCGATCGTCACCGGCTACATGCTCGGCATCGTCGAGGGCCTGTGCAAGGTCTTCTA
This sequence comes from Aminobacter sp. J44, assembly GCF_007829415.1. Taxonomy (NCBI): domain Bacteria; kingdom Pseudomonadati; phylum Pseudomonadota; class Alphaproteobacteria; order Hyphomicrobiales; family Phyllobacteriaceae; genus Aminobacter; species Aminobacter sp. J44. The sequence continues at coordinate 29,567 of NZ_VLJG01000029.1, forward strand.
CCCCGAAGCCGCCAACATCGTCGTCTTCGTCATCATGGCCATCGTGCTCCTGCTGCGCCCGGCCGGTCTTTTCGGAAAGGACAGCTGACATGTCCGCGACACACGCCGACACCATCGTCATGCCCACCCGCAAGAGCCCGGTTCCCGCGATCACCTTCGCAGGCCTGATCCTGATCCTCGCGATCCTGCCGGCTTTCGTCTACCCGATATTCGTGATGAAGCTGCTTTGCTTCGTCCTGTTCGCAGCGGCATTCAACTTGCTGCTCGGCTACACGGGGCTGCTGTCCTTCGGCCACGCGGCCTTCTTCGGCGGAGCAGCCTATGTGACGGCACACGCCCTGAAGGTCTGGCAGGTGACGCCCGAACTCGCGATCATCGCGGGCGTGGTGACCTCTATCGTGCTTGGCCTCATCATCGGTGTTGTGGCCATCCGCCGGCAGGGCATCTACTTCGCGATGATCACGCTCGCGATGGCGCAGATGTTCTACTTCTTCTGCCTGCAGGCCCCGTTCACCAACGGCGAGGACGGCATTCAGGGCTTCTCGCGCGGCAACCTGTTCGGGATCATCGATCTCAACGAGACGATGAACCTCTACTACTTCATCGCCGCGGTTTCGGTGCTCTCGCTGGCCCTGATCTGGCGTATCGTCAACTCGCCGTTCGGCCAGATCCTCCGCGCCATCCGCGAAAACGAGCCTCGCACGATCTCGCTCGGCTATTCGGCCCAGCGCTTTAAGCTCGCAGCCTTCGTGATGTCCGCCGGTCTCACTGGTCTTGCCGGCGCGCTCAAGGCGCTGCTGTTCCAGTTCGCGACTCTGGCCGACGTTGCCTGGCAGATGTCGGGTGAAGTCATCCTGATGACGCTGATCGGCGGTATCGGCACTATGGCAGGTCCCGTCGTCGGCGCGGGCATCCTCGTCGGCATGCAGAACTTCCTCGCCACTTCCGGCCTGCCGGTGACGATGGTGCTGGGCGGCACGTTCATGATCTGCGTGCTTCTCTTCCGCCGTGGCGTCGTTGGCGAGTTCCTCCACCTCCTGGAGCGCCGCAAGGGATGACCGACCGCCGCGCGGCCGCAACCTTTACCCGGGCGGATGTCGTCCGCCCGGAATGGGTCGATTACAACGGTCACATGGGCGACTTCGCCTATGCAATCGCCTTTTCCCAGACGGTAACGGCCTTCATGGACGTCATCGGCATCGACCGGACCTACCGGGATGCAACGTCTTCCACGCTCTACACGCTCGACATGCGCATCGGCTACCAGCGCGAGTGCCACGAAGGCCTGGCGCTCGAGCTGACGCTGCATGTGCTGGCGGCGGACGCCAAGCGCATGCATCTCTACCTCGAAATGCATGATGGCGATGGCAACCTCTTAGCCTGGAACGAGCAGGTGCAGCTGCATGTCTCCCGCGCTTCGGGCCTGCCGAAGGCGGCGGCGTTCCCGGAGGATATCGCGGCGCGGATCAAGGAAGCTGCTCAAAAAGCCCCCGCAATCCCGCCGCTCGCGCATATCGAGAAGCGGATCGGCCTCGGCAAATAGTTGAAAAAATCAATCAGACAAACGGAAGGGCCGGCGGATCGCTCCGCCGGCCCTTCTTCTTGTAGGTCGTAAACGTATCAGAGCACTTCGAACAGGCCAGCTGCGCCCATGCCGCCACCAACGCACATGGTGACGACAACGTAGCGGGCACCACGGCGCTTGCCCTCGATCAGCGCGTGACCGACCATGCGCGCACCCGACATGCCATAGGGGTGCCCAATCGAGATCGCACCGCCATCGACGTTGAGCAGCTCGTTCGGGATGCCGAGCTGGTCGCGGGACGGGATAACCTGCGCTGCAAAGGCCTCGTTCAGCTCCCACAGGCCGATATCCTCGACCTTGAGGTTGTGCTGGGCAAGCAGCTTGCGCACCGCCGGAACCGGACCGATGCCCATTTCCTCGGGACCAACGCCCGCGACGGCGATGCCACGGTAGAGGCCGAGCGGCGTCAGGCCGCGCTTCTCCGCTTCGCTACGTTCCATCAGCACTGAAGCCGACGCGCCGTCAGACAGCTGCGAGGCATTGCCGGCGGTGATGAAGCGGCCTTCGGCAATACGCTGGCCATCGCGGAAAACCGGCTTGAGGCCCGCCAGGCTTTCGAGCGTCGTTTCCGGGCGGTTGCCCTCGTCCTTGGCGAGCGTGACTTCCTTCTCGGAAACCGCGCCGGTCGCCTTGTCGGTGACCTGCATGATCGTCGTCAGCGCGACGATCTCGTCATCGAAGCGTCCCGCTGCCTGCGCGCCGGCGGTGCGCTGCTGCGACTGAAGGGCATACTCGTCCTGCGCCTCGCGGCTGACGCCATAGCGGTCAGCGACGATTTCAGCCGTCTCGAGCATCGTCATGTAGGTCTGCGGCAGGTTAGCGTCGATCCAGGGATCGCGCCAGTTTGTGACGTTCATCTGCGCGTTCTGGACCAGCGAAATCTGCTCCACGCCACCGCCAATCGTGACCTGCATGCCATCGGAAATGATCTGCTTGGCGGCAATGGCAATCGCCATCAGGCCCGACGCGCACTGGCGGTCAACGCTCTGGCCGGGAACCGTCACCGGCAGGCCGGCGCGCAGAAGGCCTGTGCGGGCGATGTTCATGTGGGTCGTACCCTGCTGCAGGGCTGCACCGACGACCACATCCTCGATCTCAGCCGGGTCTACGCCAGCGCGCTTGACCGCGTGTTCAATCGCGTGGCCGATCAGGCGCGGCGCGGTCGTCGCATTGAACGCACCACGATACGCCTTCCCGATCGGCGTGCGCGCGGTGGAGACGATTACTGCTTCTCTCATCTGCTTCTCCCAAAATCAGTTGTCGTCAGGCGCCGCCAGCGCCTTGGCGCAGGCAAGAAGCTTGTCGGTCAGTTCGATCGGCCGGCGGGTCTGCCGGTCGACATAGACATGCACGTAGGTTCCGCGCGCAGCGCAGAGCTCCGCGCCGGCAGAGAACAGGCCGAACCCCCAGGTGAGGCTGGTGCGCCCCACCTTCTCGACCCGGGCCCCAACCCAGAGCCGGGTTGGGAAGTTGATCTCGCTGAAGAACTCGGCGCCGTTCTTCACGACAAGGCCGATCGGATCGGTTGCTTCCGGCGAAAGATCCAGCGCGCCATAGTCGATCAGCGCCATGTTCAGGGCGGTATCAAAGTACTTCAGGTAGGCCACGTTGTTGACGTGGCCGTAGATGTCACAGTCCTCCCACTGCAGCACCGTCTCCTGATGCCAGGGATAGGCGCTGCGGGGAAGAGGATAGAGACGTTCGCTCATCTATCAGGCCTGGCCGAGGGCTTTCCGCGCATTCTCGATGATGCGGTCGACGTGGCGCAGGCCTTCCGCCGGCTCGATCGGAGAAGAGATATCGGCAATGCGATCGAAGTTCGCGGCGACGTCGTCCGGCGTCAGCGACTTGCCGGCAAAGCAGACGCCCTCGCTTTCAACGACGGCAAGGCGCGCAACCGTGCCGGCGCCGGCCAGCAGTGCGGTGCGCGACGGCGCGTCCCGGCTGACAAGCCATACCGCAGCCGGCGACACGAGTTCGGGAGCAAGCATCTGCAGCATCTCGTCGCTCATCATGTCGCCGGTCATGCGGGTGGCTGCCGTCGGGAGGATGGCATTCACATGAATTCCGTACTTCGCGCCCTCAAGGTGCAGCGTGTTCATCAGGCCGAGCAGCGCCATTTTCGCCGCGCCGTAGTTGGACTGGCCGAAATTGCCGTAGGCGCCGGAGGTGGAGGAGGTCACTAGGATGCGGCCGTAGTTCTGCTCACGCATCACGCCCCAGACCGCCTTAGTCGCGATCGTCGTGCCCATCAGGTGCACGTCGACAACGGCGCGGAAGTCATCCATCGTCACCTTGGCGAAGGTCTTGTCGCGCAGGATGCCGGCATTGTTGATGAGAGCGTCGACGCGTCCGAATTCGTTCAGCGTGCGCTCCACCATCGCCTCCATGTCGGCCTCGGAGGTAACATTGCCGCCGTCGGCGATTGCACGGCCGCCAGCCTCCCGGATCTCGCGCACGACAGCCTCGGCCGCTGCGGTCGATCCGCCAGTGCCGTCACGCGAGCCGCCAAAATCGTTGACGACGACCGCCGCGCCGTGCGCGGCCAGCATCAGCGCATGCGAGCGCCCCAGCCCGCCACCTGCGCCGGTGACGATGGCAACCTGATCCTTGAAGCTGACGGCCATTAATTCTCTCCTTCCACTACCAGAACCAGCCATTCCGCGATGACGGCCGGCTTCTGAATTCCTTCGATCTCAACTTCCACCGCAAAGCGCCGGAGCTTTCCGCCACCCTTTGGCTCTTCGGAGACGAGCGTGAACTTGCCGCGCAGACGCGATCCGACCGGCACAGGCGTCAGGAACCGGATCTTGTCGAATCCGTAGTTCACCTCGACAACGCCGGGCGCAGGCAAGGGCATGGCGCTATGCGTGAAATGGGTAAGCAGCGACAGCGACAGGAAGCCATGGGCGATCGTGCCGCCATATGGGCCTTCGGCCTTCGCGCGCTCCGGATCCACGTGAATGAACTGATGATCCAGAATCGCGTCGGCGAACCGGTCCACGAACGGCTGATCCACAGTGATCCACTCCGAGATCAACGGTTCGTTCTGGCGGGTCAGTTCATTCATGTGGCTATCCTCTCCCTCAACCTCTGCCGCGTAATCGACAATTGCAACATACCCAGTAGTATGTTTAATGGCAGACGTCTAGCGTTTCGCGTAGCAACTGTTGGGCGCTGAGCAATTGCGTCCCTTATGCAAATCCGCTGATATGCAGGCGGGAGAGAGAATTTTGGAGGATTTGATGGCCAACGCGCGGCTCGATGAGGGAGACAAGCGCGAACTGAGCGAAGCAGAAGCTCTTGTGGAAGCCGATCGTCCGCGCCGCCCAACTCGCGCGCGACGGAAGAACGCCGACGGGGAGCCTGCCGACAACAACATCGACATTCTCGACGTTGCCGCCCAGTGCTTCATGGAAATGGGCTTTCAGGGAGCGAGTATCGATGACGTTGCTCGCCGGCTCGGCGCCACCAAGGGACGCATCTACCACTACTACCGCTCCAAGACCGATCTGTTCTTCGACGTCCACCGCGAAGGGATGCGCCGCCTCAACGAAGCGGTTCACGCCGCGATGCAGACGGGCAGCACCGGCCGCGAAACGCTGCACGCAATGCTTGAGGCGCATGCCCTGACCATGCTGCAGAACATCGCGTACCTCGCCGTCGTCGTGCAGGGCGTACACATGCATCGCCTCGGCGCAACGACGCTCGCGCAGCGCCAGGTGCTGGACGAGATCATGGCGATCCGCCGCGACTTCGAGCACCTGTTCATAGACGTCTTCCGCCGAGGTCAGGAGGACGGCAGCATCCGCGCCGAAAACGCCTCCATCGCCGTCAAGGGCATGCTGGGCGCAGTCAACTGGACCGCGATCTGGTACCGTCCGCGCTCCGGCGAAACACTCGAACACAAGCAGAAGATCGCGCGCGAGCTGGCGACCCGCCAGGTCGAGGGCATCATCTGACGCCGCAATCTCCTTCAGAAATTCGCGTCCGGCAGCCGCCGGAATATCCCAGGGAATGCAGCCATGACTTCTACCCCATTCTCTTTCACCACGGTCGGGCAGATCCACGTCGAGTGGGGCGCCGCCGCCAGGCTCGGCGAACTCCTCGGCAACTGGTTCCCCGCCCGCAACTTGCTGCTCGTGACTGACGGCGGCCTCCACAAGGCAGGCGTACTTGAACCTGCCAAGGCGTCGCTCGCCGCCGCTGGCTTCAAGGTCACCGTGTTCGATGCGGTCGTCGCCGATCCCCCCGAGCAGGTGTTGCTCGACTGCGTTGCACAAGGCCGCACGGCGGACGCAGACATCGTCATCGGCATCGGCGGCGGCTCGTCCATGGACGTCGCCAAGCTCGCCGCGGTGATGCTGGTTAGCGAACAGCCGCTGTCCGAACTCTACGGCATCGGCAAGGTGCAGGGCTCGCGCCTGCCGCTGGTGCAGGTGCCTACGACGGCCGGAACCGGCTCGGAAGTCACCAACATCACGATCCTGACTCGGCCCGACCATTCGAAGATGGGCGTCGTCGCCGACCAGCTCTATGCTGACCGTGTGCTGCTCGACGCCGAGCTCACCGTTGGTTTGCCCGCGCTGCACACCGCGGCGACCGGCATTGACGCAATGGTGCATGCGATCGAAGCCTATACCAGCAAGCACAAGAAGAACCCGCTGTCGGACGCGGCTGCGCGCGAGGCGCTTCACCTCCTCTCATCCAACCTCGTCGCCGCCTGCAAGAACGGCGCGGACCGGGATGCGCGCGAGGCAATGCTGATCGGCGCGCTGCTTGCCGGCCAGGCGTTCGCCAACGCGCCGGTCGCGGCGGTCCACGCCCTCGCCTACCCGCTAGGTGGCCGTTACCACATTCCGCATGGACTCTCGAACGCGCTGATGCTGCAGCCGGTGCTCGAGTTCAACATGAAGGCTGCCGCGCCGCTCTATGCCGAACTCGCAACAGCCGTCGGCGCAGACGTTGCGCAGGATGCAGGATACGAGGCAAAGGCCCAGGCCTTCGTGAAGCGGCTGATCGAACTGATGGATGGCTCCGGCGCGCCGCGTCGCCTGCGTGATGCCGGCGTTGCCGAAGAGATGCTGCCGCAGCTTGCTGCCGATGCGATGCTGCAGACCCGCCTTCTCGGCAACAATCCGGTCGAAGTGACCGAAGCAGACGCGCTCGCTCTCTATCGCGCGGCGTTCTGACGCCTGCAACGGGACAGCACTCCCCCGCTGAGGCTGCGGACGGGGCCCCTCGTCCGCACCACTTTCATCAGCATGTTCCGAGGATACCATGAGCACTTTCGAGACGCCAAAGTCGGCCAGCCTGTATGAGCGCGCCAAGCAGGTGATGCCGGGCGGCAATACGCGCCATACGGTCTTCCGCGCGCCCTACCAGATCTATGCCGAACGCGGCGAAGGCTGCCGCATCATCGACATCGACGGCAACAGCCGCATCGACGCCGTCGGCAACTTCACCTCGCTGATCCACGGCTATGGCTGCGAAGCCATCAAGGCCGCCGCGCGGGAGCAGCTGGAGAAGGGCTTCTGTTTCGGCATGGCGACGCCCGGCGAGGTGCGGCTGTCCGAAATCCTCGTCGAGCGCCTGCCTTCGGTCGAGCATGTGCGGTACTGCAACTCCGGCACCGAGGCAGTCATGAATGCCGTGAAAGTCGCGCGTGCCTTCACCGGTCGTGCCAAGATCGCCAAGTGCGAAGGCGCCTATCACGGCACCTATGATGTGGTGGAAACCAGCCAGGAGGCGCGGCCGGAGAATTGGGGCGACCTCGACGCGCCGAAATCGGTACCAACGGCCGCTGGCACCCCGCAGGGCGTTTTGGATGACGTCGTCGTCATCCCGTTCAACAATGTCGAGCTTGGCGAAAAGATACTGCGCGCCAAGGGCAACGACCTCGCCGGTGTCCTGGTCGACGTGATGCCGAACCGCGCCGGCCTGGTTCCGGCGACCCCAGAATTCCTCGAGATGCTCCGTCGCGTCACGAAAGAGATCGGCGCACTGCTCATCTTCGACGAGGTGATCACCTTCCGCCTTGGCTATAACGGCGCGCAGGGGCGCTATGGCATCAATCCGGATGTCACTGCGCTCGGCAAGATCATCGGCGGCGGCTTCCCGATCGGCGCGGTCGCCGGCCGCAAGGATGTGTTGGCCGTCTACGACCCGACGAATGGCGCACCGAAAGTGCAGCACGGCGGCACCTTCAGCGCCAATCCGATGTCGATGATGGCCGGCATTGCTGCAATGGAAGCCCTGACGCCGGAAGCCTTTGCCCATCTCGAAGCGCTCGGCGACCGCTTTGAAGCCAAAATCGCCACAGTCTTCGAGGAACTCGGCATTGAAGCGCAGGTGACTGGCCTTGGCTCGCTGCGCCGTATCCATCTGAACAAGGCAAGGCTCTCCGATTTCCGCTCAACGGTGCTCGCAAGCGCCGACGGTGCGAAGAAGGTCGCGGCGCTGGCCCGCCTTCTGTTCGACGAAGGCGTGATCATCGCGTCGAATGGCCTCGTCTGCTTCTCAACGCCGATGACCTTCGACGACATCGACGAGATCGTCGAGGCCTTCGCCCGCGCATTGCCGAGGCTGGCGGAGCCCTGAATCGTTTCCACCCTAGATCCATCCCGCAGCCGCTGAACGCGGCTGCCTTCTTTTTCTTTTTTAGCGAGACAGACATGCTGCCCCTGAAAGATCCGGGACTTTTGCGCGACAAGTGCCTCGTCAACGGCGAGTGGGTCGAGGCCCGCTCGGGCAAGACGGTGGACGTGACCAATCCGGCAACCGGCGAGCTGATCGCCYSCGTGCCGTCGCTCTCGGCCGAAGAGGTCGAGGAAGCSATTTCSSAYGCCGACGCCGCCTTCCGCCCCTGGGCAAAGCGCCCGGCCAAGGAGCGCTCGGCGATCCTGCGCAAGTGGTTCGACCTGATGGTCGAGCATGCCGA
>NZ_VLJG01000030.1:0-36412 GCF_007829415.1 Aminobacter sp. J44
TGCCGCCCACGTTTCTCTTTCTTCGCTATTCAGTTGTCAAAGATCAGACACAAAACAGTGTCCCGGGCTCCATCACCATCGGCTTCAGCCCGACGAGGTTCGCTCACGCGGCTCGCTTGAATGTCGTCCAACTCGCGGATCACAAGAGCGAAGCTCTTCGCCGCCAGCAGCGCCGCCGCCGTCGTTGGTGAGGCGTATATAGGCTCCACTCCCCAACCATGTCAACGACATTTTGCGAGAATTTTTCGCCCCGATGAACTTTTTCCCGCCTGCCCAAACCTTGCGCAAAATCAAGGCCATGGTCGAAAAATGGGCGGGCGGTGGACAACTGGCCAAAGGTCATATTGGAGCCCCATTCGCCCCATAGTCCGTTCCTCCCATGACGCGGACGCGATTGCACCGCAGTCTCCGCACAAGCGTCATCCTTTATACAGAGAGAGTGGGTTCCGGATTTTGGAGCTTTCGTTGACTTGGGGGCGTGTGACAGGCAATTGTCATCGCGCTCGACAATTCGAATGCAGTCCGCCCGAGGGGAAAGACCGCCGACCGCGATGCAGCAGTTCGATGACACCATAGCCGGGCTCGGCAACGAGCCGCCGCTCGTCGGCGACGGGCGCGCGGGTCCGCCGGACCGCCGCGAGGTGTCGGCACGCTGGCTCTCCGGCACCTTCCTGACCGGCATCACCTCCAGCGTTCTGATGGGCGCTGCCCTGTTCACCGCCCTCGATGGACGCGAGAAGCTCGCGACCCCCCCGGAGATTCTCAACCCGGCCTCGATCAGCACCACGGCCGCGGGCGACGCCGCCAAAACCACAAGGCTGGTGCCGCCGCGCACGCTTTCCCGCGCCACCGACCGGCGGCGCATGGAAGTGTCGACCATGGTCCGTGCCGGCGACCGCGACGTCGTTCGCACCATGCCGTTCGTGCATGTGAAGATGGCGCTCGCCGCAGGTCACACCACCACCCGCTCCTATCCGCCCTTCGATCCGCTGCAGGTATTCGCGGAAGACGAGAGCGCGGCGCGGCCCCGCAACGATCTTTTCGCCAGCACCGGCGTCATCTACGGTGCCAAGGTCGACAGCGAGGTCAGCCTTCGCACCACCGATTTCCCGCTCGACGTCGCGCAGTTCGAGGAGCGCAGCGCCCTTTCCGCCGACGAGGTCGAGCAGGTCGTTCGCAATACCGGCGCGATTCTCACCGATGGCGACGTCCAGGTCGCGTCGCTTCATTATGTTGACCCGCAGCGATTCGGCGGCGCTGAAGCTGCGCTCTCCAGCCTGACGCTCGGCAGCTCGTTCGGCATCCGCATCGTGCAGGAGAACGTCTCCTATGCACCGCGCGATACCGAAGGCACCGATGCCGAAGGTTATGCCGAGGACATTATCCCCTTCCCCGTCGAGCGCAACGTCGCCGAGGCGCTTGAGGAGGCTGGTTATGCCGGCGCCGATTCGGAAGGCATGGTGCGGGCGATCTCGAAGCTGATGCGCACCGAAGCGCTGAAGGCCGGCCACGTGATTCGTCTCGGCATCGAGATGGGGCGCATCGTGCGCGCCAGCATCTACAAGGGCCGCAGCCACGTCATCACCATCGCGCTCGACGACCGCAATCAGTACGTGCAGGGCAGCGAGCCGGAGCCGAATCCGGCGATCATGACCGCCTTCGACACGAACCAGCCGGCGGTGCGCAGCCGCGGCGACCTGCCGACCGTCTATGACGGCATCCACCGCGCCGCATATTCCTACGGCATGTCGCGCCCGATGACCCGGCAGCTGATCCGGCTGCTCGCATCCGATGTCGACTTCCAATCGCGCCTAACCCCGGCCGACCGGATCGAGGCCTTCTTCTCCCAGCCTGACGAGGACAATGCCGCGACGGAAAATTCCGAGCTGCTTTACGTCCAGGCAACCTTCAGCGGCACGACCCGCACCTTCTATCGCTTCCAGATGGAGGACGGCTCGGTCGAGTATTTTGACGAGGAAGGCCGCAGCTCGCGCCAGTTCCTGCTGCGCAATCCAGTTCCGAACGGCACCTTCCGCTCCGGCTTCGGCGGCCGCAAGCACCCGATCCTCGGCTATACCCGCATGCACACCGGCGTCGACTACTCCGCGCCGCGCGGCACGCCGATCATCGCCTCCGGCGACGGCGTCATCGAGAAGGCAGGCTGGGCCGGCGGCTATGGTCGACAGACCATCATCCGCCACGCCAATGGCTACAAGACCTCGTACAACCACCAGAGCGCGATTGCAGAAGGTGTCACCGAAGGCGCGAAAGTTCGCCAGGGCCAGGTGATCGGCTATGTCGGCTCGACCGGTCTTTCGACGGGCAATCACCTCCACTACGAAGTCATCGTCAACGGCACCAAGGTCGACCCGATGCGCGTGCGCCTGCCGAATGAGAAGGCGCTGAAGGGCGAACAGCTCGAAGCCTTCAAGAAGGAACGGGAGCGCATCGACCAGCTGCTGCGCGATGGGGACGAGCCGCCGCTCAAGATGGCGAGCGTCCGGTAGAAGAAAGAATGGACAAGAAAAAAGCCGGCTGGTCAGCGACCGCCAGCTTTTTCTTTTTCGTGTGAGTCGCCTATTCGATGAACTCGACGGTGACGCCCGGCGAAACCATCTTTGCCAGCTCCTCCGCGTCCCAGTTCGTCAGGCGAATGCAGCCGTTGGAGTTGGTCTTGCCGATCTTTTCCGGGTCGGGCGTACCGTGGATGCCGTAGGTCGGCTTCGACAGCGCAATCCAGACTGTGCCGACCGGACCGTTTGGCCCCGGAGGGATGGTCAGGATGCTGGTGTTGTTGCCCTGCTGGAAGTTGATCTTCGGATTATAGGTGTAGACCGGGTTCATCGCGATCCGCTCGATCGTGTGGGTGCCGGTCGGCGACGGGGTTGCGGTCGAGCCGATGGTCGACGGATAGATCGCGAGGAGCTTACCCGCGTCATCATAGACGCGCAGCTGCTTGCGGCCCTTGTCGGCAATGATGCGCGAGACCTTGCCGGTGAGCGGCTTGCCGACATTCGGCACCTTGACGATGGAGCCCGGCTTGTTGAAGTCGATGCCGGGATTGAGCGCGACCAGGTACTTCTGGTCGACATGGAAGCGCTCGCCGAGCATCTCGACTACCGAGGTGTAGCCGAGGCGCTCCATCTTTGCCTTCTCGCCATAGTCGCTCGGGATCGCGGCGACGAATGGGCCAGCCACGTCTTCCGGCTTGATCTCGTAGGTGATGAACGGATCGCCGCCGGTCGCCGCGAGTTTTTCGTCGATATAGGCGGCGTCGTAGGTGCGCAGCGTCTCGCCGGTGAGCTCGCGATAGGCATCGATCGCCTTGTTGACGTTGTCGCCGATGCGCCCGTCGATAACGCCGGGCGAGGCGCCAACGCGGTCGAGCAGGATCTGGATCTTGGCGATTTCCTCGGTGGCGCCGGTACGCGAAATCGTCGGCGCCTGGCTGACGTCGGGAATCGCGCGCGGCTGTTCCTCAAGGATCGTCGGCGTGTCAGGCGAAACCGTCGCCGTTTGGCTCTCGCCGGTGACGGGCTGCTGTTGCTCGCCGGGAACGGCGATGACCGAAGGCTGCTCCAGCGGCTGCCGCTCGACCGGGCCCGGCGTCACCAGGTCCGGATAGGGTGCAGGCGCTTCCTCATAGGGCGGCAGCTCCTCGCGCGCGTAACCGTCATCGGGGTAGACATAGTCGTCCCCATTGTCCTCCAGAATGTACTCGTCGTCCGGGTAGACTGGCTCCGCCGGATAGCGGCGGCCATAGTCGCGGTAGCGGTCGTCATAGCCGCCGCGGCCAAGCTGCTCGCGGCGGATCTCGCCACGTGCGCGGCCGCGCGGCTCACGGATCGCCACGACTTCGCCGGTGTAGACGTCAAGCAGCACTTCCCGGCCATACTGGTCATAGAAGACCTCGACCTGGCGGCTCTGTGCAGCCGCCTCCAGCGAAAGGCCCGCCACAAGAGCCAAAGTCAGGGGAATCAGTCTCGCCGTCATTCCGTTGTCCCGATTGCAAAGTGGCCGATTTCGTTGACCACGCTATCGCATGCGACATGAACGGGACATGAAAATGGCAGAATGCAACGTCACGTGAGGTTGAGCCTTGCCCCCGGCGGGATCGTTGACGCAGACGCGTTCAGCTTCTCGACGGCGAAGCCCGCGGCCGCCTTGTAGCCCGCCATGAACTCGGTGCGCTCCTCGGGCGGGATCACATCGTCGATATTGTCGAACGTGCCGCCGCAACGCTCGTCAACGAGGTTGAGCAGCCCGAACGGTCCCGCGCCGCGGTTCCGCAGCACGATCTGCGAGACTGGGCCGCAGTACTCCGCGTCGAACGCGGCCAGCGCATCCGGGGTAAGGCCATGCCGGAGGAAAAGAGCGCCGAGCAGGCGCGCATCCATGATCCCCTGGCTCGCGCCATTCGAGCCGGTCGGGTACATCGGGTGTGCGGCGTCGCCGATCAAGAGAACCCGGCCGTCATGCCAGGTCGGAACCGGATCGCGGTCGATCATCGGGTTCTCGTACGCGATCTCGGCACCACGCAGCAGCGCCGGAATGTCCAGCCATTCATAGGTCCAGCCGTCGAAGTGGTGCGCGAAGTCGTCGATCTCGACCGGCTTGAACCAGCCGCTGTTCTTCCAGCCTTCGGACGGATCGACCGTCACCTCGGCGATCCAGTTGATGGTCGCAAGGCCGGTTTCGGCATCGGGAGCGGAGATCGGGTAGAAGACGAAGCGGTGCCGGTGGGTGCCGAGGCCGACGAACGAAGCGCAGGTGCGAATCGGGATGCCGGGGCTGGTGCCGCGCCACATGATCGCGCCGCCCCAGTGGATCGGCGGCTGGTCGGGATGCATCTGCGCGCGCACCGCCGAGTGCAGGCCGTCGGCGCCGATGAGAAGGCAGCCCTTCTCTTCGTAACCTTCGCCATCAGCCGTCTCGACAATCGCGGAAACCGTTCCGTCCTCGTTGTTCCGGTAGCCGGCGACGCGGGCGCCGAATCGGATGACGTCCGGCCCTGCCCGCTCGACCAGCTTGCGGTAGAGCATCATCTGCAGCTCGCCACGATGGACCGAATATTGCGGCCATTTGTATCCGGCCAGCAGTCCACGCGGTTCGGAATAGATATCGTTGCCGTTGAGGCCAACCAGCGCCCATTCGCGCGTCTGCATGCCGATCGCATCGAGATCGGCTTCGGTGATGCCGAGGTCGAAGAGCTCGCGCACCGCATTTGGCTGCAGGTTGATGCCGACGCCGAGCGGCCGCAGGTCACGCACGGATTCGAGAACGAGGACCGGCGCGCCGATCTGGTGCAGCGTCAGTGCGAGCGACAAGCCGGCGATGCCACCGCCAGCAATAATTACGGGTTCTGCAGTCACGGCCCCTCCCCTGGGCTGTAGTATTCAGAGCAGTCCGGGAAAGGTCATGCTCTGCCAAGGCACGGGACAAGCCCGGCCAGTTCCTCCACTTTCGCGGGATGCTGTAGATGATTTTGCGCCCGAGTGAAACTGGCGCGCCAACTATTCGAGTGAGGCCTGTGGTCTCACTCGGTTACATGAACCCGCTCGAACAGGTTGCGATACTCCTGCACAAGCCCGTCCGCATCGACGACCAGTTCGGCCTCAAAGCCAGCGGCGGTGCCTAGGTCGATGTAGCGGATGATGTCACGGCTCTGGCGCAGATAGCGCTGGCGCGAGCGGACAACAGAAAGATCGGCCGCGTCGACATATACGGTATCGAGTGTGAGCTCCGCCCCAACCTCCGCGCCGAGTCGGCGGATCGGCAAGGTGTTGCAGAATGGCGTCGCCGACAGGTCCGGCTCGTCGGCGCCGTTGAGGTCGCTGCGCACCTCGCCGTTGACCGTCCAGCCGCCGCCCGCGCGTTCCATCCGAACGTCCTGTCGTCCGGACTTGCCATATTTGTGCATTTCGAGGGATGTCGTTCGCCACTCGCCATCGAGCAGCCATTCGTAGTCGAGCTGGAAGCCAGAATACTCGATGCTGACTATGGTTGAGCTGGCGCGAATGCCACCCGCCCCGGCCTCGAGTTCCAGACGTTCGAGCGCCGTCAGGTCGAGCCGCCGCCAGAAGAGGATCATCTTGCCCTGCATGGCATTTTGTCCCCGTCATGGTTGTGCACCCTCCCCCATGGGAGAAGGGTGCCTGTTGTTGTGGTCGTCAGGCCGCTGCCGCCTCGGTTTCCGCCGCGCGCTGCTTCGGGCGGAAGATCAGCCGGTCGGAACCGGACGTGATCTTGACGATCGAGCCATCAAGTATTTCGCCCATCAGGATCTTCTCGGCGAGCGGATCCTGCAGTTCCTTCTGGATCACGCGCTTGAGCGGACGGGCGCCATAGGCGGGATCATAACCCTTTTCCGCCAGCCATTCGACCGCCTCATCATCGAGATCGAGGACGACCTTGCGATCCTCGAGCAGCTTCTCGAGTCGACCCAGCTGGATCTGGACGATCTGGCCCATGTCCTTGCGCCGCAGACGGTGGAAGATGATCACTTCATCGATGCGGTTATAGAACTCCGGCCGGAAGGCAGACTTCACAGCGTTCATCACCGACTCGCGCACCTTGCCGACGTCCTCATTCTCGCCGAGCGAGACAAGATACTCGGCGCCGAGGTTCGACGTCATGATGATCAGGGTGTTGCGGAAGTCGACCGTACGGCCCTGGCCATCGGTCAAGCGGCCGTCATCTAGCACCTGCAGCAGCACGTTGAAGACGTCCGGGTGCGCCTTTTCGACCTCATCGAACAGGATCACCTGATAGGGCCGGCGCCGGACCGCCTCGGTGAGCACGCCGCCTTCCTCATAGCCGACATAGCCGGGAGGTGCGCCGATCAGTCGGGCGACGGAGTGCTTCTCCATGAATTCCGACATGTCGATACGGACCATCGCGGTGTCGTCGTCGAACAGGAATGCAGCCAGCGCCTTGGTCAGCTCCGTCTTGCCGACGCCAGTCGGGCCAAGGAACATGAACGAGCCGATCGGACGGTTCGGGTCCTGCAGGCCGGCACGCGCGCGGCGCACCGCCTTGGAGACCGCCTGGATCGCCTCACCCTGCCCTACGACACGCTTGGCAAGTTCGTCTTCCATGCGCATCAGCTTCTCGCGCTGCCCCTCGAGCATCTTCTCGACCGGAATGCCGGTCCAACGCGACACGACATGCGCGATGTGCTGCGGCGTCACGGTCTCTTCGACCATCGAGCCCGCGCTGTCATGGGCTTCCGCTTCAGCGAGCTTCTTTTCGAGCTCGGGGATGCGGCCATAGGCGAGCTCACCCGCCTTGGCGAACTCGCCCTTTCGCTGGGCGATCGCCAGTTCATTGCGCGCCTCGTCGAGCTGCTTCTTCAGTTCCGCGGCGAGGCCCAGCTTCTGCTTCTCGGCCTGCCACTTCGCCGTCAGCGTCGCTGACTTTTCCTCAACTTCGGCGAGTTCCTTCTCCAGCCTGACCAGGCGATCCTTCGACGCCTCGTCGGTCTCGACCTTCAGCGCCTCGCGCTCGATCTTCAGCTGCATGATGCGGCGGTCGAGTTCGTCGAGCTCTTCAGGCTTCGAATCGACCTGCATGCGCAGGCGCGAAGCCGATTCGTCGACAAGGTCGATCGCCTTGTCCGGCAGGAAGCGGTCGGTGATGTAGCGGTTGGACAGCATTGCCGCCGAGACCAGCGCCGAGTCGGAGATGCGCACCTTGTGGTGCTGCTCGTACTTTTCCTTGATGCCGCGCAGGATCGAGATCGTGTCCTCGACCGTCGGCTCTTCAACGAAGACCGGCTGGAAGCGGCGGGCAAGTGCGGCGTCCTTCTCGATGTACTTGCGGTACTCGTCGAGCGTGGTCGCGCCAACGCAGTGCAGTTCGCCGCGCGCCAGCGCCGGCTTCAGAAGGTTCGATGCATCCATCGCACCCTCGGACTTGCCGGCGCCGACCAGCGTGTGCATCTCGTCGATGAACAGGATGATGCCCCCTTCGGCTGCCGTCACCTCAGACAGCACTGCCTTCAGACGCTCCTCAAACTCGCCGCGATACTTCGCGCCGGCGATTAGCGAGCCCATGTCGAGCGCCATCAGCTGCTTGTCCTTGAGGGACTCAGGCACGTCGCCATTGACGATGCGCAGCGCCAGGCCTTCCGCGATCGCGGTCTTGCCCACGCCCGGTTCGCCAATCAGCACCGGGTTGTTCTTCGTGCGACGCGACAGCACCTGGATGGTGCGGCGAATTTCGTCGTCGCGTCCGATCACCGGATCAAGTCGGCCGGCACGCGCGTCAGCCGTCAGGTCGCGCGCATACTTCTTCAGCGCGTCATAGCCCTGCTCGGCAGATGCCGAATCGGCGGTGCGGCCCTTGCGGATGTCCTCGATCACGCGGTTGAGCGCAGTCGCCGTTACACCCGCCTTCGCGAGGATGTCGGCGGTTTTTGCCGACTTCTCGACAGCAAGTGCGGTCAGGAGGCGCTCAACAGTCACGAAGGAATCGCCGGCCTTCTTCGCCAGTTCCTCGGCGGTCGCGAAAACCTTGGCCAGCGGCTGCGACAGGTAGAGCTGCCCGTTGCCGCCTTCGACCCGCGGCAGTGCATCAAGGGCTGCCTCGACGCCGAGGCGCACGTCCTTTGAGCGTCCGCCGGCACGCTCGATCAGCGAGGATGCAAAGCCCTCCTCGTCATCGATCAGGACCTTCAGGATATGCTCGGGCGTGAACTGCTGATGATTGCGGAAAAGCGCTATCGTCTGGGCAGACTGGATGAAACCCCGCACGCGCTCGGAATACTTCTCAATGTTCATCGGTGTCTCCATTCCCTGACCGGCCCGCCATGCAGCACCGGATCAGATTCAATGTGACGGACCCCCATCGACGCCATGACCGTAGTCAAAACGTCTTCGCGGCAGGCCCCGTTGACGCGGATATGGGCATGTCAGCCGACCGGCTCAAGAGCTTGTGAAGGCGACAAGAAGAACTTTTTTGCAGTGTCTCGCGAAGAGCCTTTTCACCACCGCCTCATGGACACGATAACGCATTTTCCGGCGACACAAACGAAAACGGCGGGCCTGAGCCCGCCGTCCTGAACTGCTGTATCGGAAGCTTACTGTGCCGCTTCGGTGATCGGCTCGTCGCCGGACGTGCCTGCTTCGCTCGCCTCTTCGCCGGACTTCAGGCGCGGGCGGCGGGTGCGGCGCGGCCGACGGGCAGGAGCATCTTCCTGTTCACCATCCGTCGGCGAAGCTTCGCCATTGGCTGCGGCAGCGGGTGCTGCCTCCTCGGCGGCTTCAGCCTTCGGCGCCTCGGCCGGAGCCTCGGCTGCAGCGGCAGCGCGCGAACGGCGACCACCTTCCTGCTTCGGCTGGGCGGGCGCCTCGACTTCCGCCGCGTCGGTCAGGGCAACCTCAGCAGGCGTGCCCTCGATGACCGGCTGCGGCTCGCTGCCGTCACGCGGCTGCTCGGCACCATCGCCATCGCGGTGACGACCACGCTCGTGGCGCTGCTGATGCTGCGGCTGGACCGGCGTGAAACCGTCGTCCATCTCGTCGTCGGCATCCTCGTCGTCGCGAATGTCGCGAACCGGCTGCTGCGGCATCTGCGCCATCGCCGCCATGATGATGCGGTTATAGTGCTCTGCGTGCTGCAGGTAGTTCTCGGCCATGACACGATCGCCGGCGCTCTGGGCGTCCCGTGCGAGTGCGGTGTACTTTTCGGCGATCTGCTGAGCGGAGCCGCGGATCTTTACGTCCGGGCCGTTACTCTCGTACGTGCGGGTTAGCGGATTCGGGCCTTTACGGTTCTGGTTATTGCCGTTGTTATTGCCGCCGCCGCGCCCGCGCATGCGCCTGTTCTGCTGTGGCCTCATTCTGGTCTCTCTTTTGAGGATGCCAATGTCCGCTCAGACGGAGTCGCCGTCCGCGTAGCGTCCTTTGATGGCGGTCAGCCGCTGGAAACGGGCTATCGCCACGTAATTCCTGTCCCGTTCATGTACTTTCCGGACGTTCCCCGCACGAAGCTCAAGCGCTATGGCTTATGCAAGAAGGCAGTCTGTTCACGCTGTTCACAGGGAACCGAATCGATAACGGCACTGCCTGCCTCGTCACATCCGGTGCCGGGAAACTAGCGGCAATAACTGCCTTTGCCAAGCGCTTTTTTCTTCGACTCACCCAAGCAGCTAGAGCTTAAAGGCAAGGGATCTGCGGTGTCCACCAAGGTCATCTGCGCCTTCTACGAGAACGAAGCCGCGGGCCCTGAAGATCGCCTCGACCGCATCAGGCTGATCGTATCCGACTTCAACAACTACAACGCCAGCTTCCAGCAAATGTTCCGGAGCACCGGCCGCGATAGCCCGATAGGCATCCAGCCCATCCGGCCCGCCATCGAGCGCTGCGAGGGGATCGAAATCCCGGACTTCGCGCTCAAGTGAAGTAATCACATCTGTCGGTATGTAGGGCGGGTTCGAGACGATTACGTCAAATCGCCGGTCAATATTGTCGTACCAGCTGGACCTCAGGGTCTCGAAACGATCCGCGACACCATTGATATCGGCATTGCTCTTCGCCGTTGCAAGGGCATCGGGCGAAATATCTGTCGCCAGCGCCCGCGCGCGGGGTTCCTCATGGATGAGCGCGAGCGCTATCGCGCCCGTTCCGGTGCCCATGTCGAGGATCGAACAGCTGCCCTTTTCCTCCGCGATGCGACGCACATAGGGCAGCGCGAGCTCCACCAGCGATTCCGTATCGGGCCGGGGCTCCAGAGTTTCTGCGGAAATCTTTAGCTGCAGGCCGTAGAATTCCCGATAGCCGATGATGCGGTGGACAGGCTCACCGTTAAGCCGGCGATCGAGTGCAGCAAGCACCGCCTCTACCCGCTCCTGCGGGATCACACGTTCGGGATCAAGCACCGCATCGGTGCGGCTGGTGCCGGTAAAGTGTTCGACGAGCAGGCGCGCATCGAGCGCCGCGCTCTGCTTGCCGGCCTGCTCCAGTACGGAACGCACATGCCGGATGAGAGGTCCCAGCGCCGGGCGCGGCTGCTGCATCTCGTCAGCCGTCCTGACCGGCTTCCAGCAGCAGCTTCGACTGGTGGTCGGCGATCAGCGCCTGGATGACCTCGTCGAGCTCACCCATCATCACCCGGTCGAGCTTGTAGAGCGTCAGGTTGATGCGGTGATCGGTCAGGCGCCCCTGCGGGAAGTTGTAGGTGCGGATGCGCTCCGAGCGGTCGCCAGAGCCGACCTGCAGGCGCCGAGCTTCCGAACGCTCGCTCGCGGCCTTCTCGCGCTCCATGTCGTAGAGACGGGCGCGCAGGATCTGCATGGCGCGGGCCCGGTTCTGGTGCTGCGACTTTTCCGCCGAAACCACCATGATGCCGGTCGGCAGGTGGGTGATGCGCACGGCCGAGTCGGTGGTGTTGACGTGCTGGCCGCCAGCACCGGACGCACGCATCGTGTCGATGCGGATGTCTTCGGCTTTGATCTCGATGTCGACCTCTTCCGCTTCCGGAAGCACCGCGACTGTTGCTGCGGACGTATGGATGCGACCGCCCGCCTCCGTCTCTGGCACGCGCTGGACGCGGTGGACGCCCGATTCGAACTTCAGGTGCGCGAAAACGCCTTTGCCCGACACCGAGGCGATGATTTCCTTGTAGCCGCCGACTTCGCCCTCGCTCGCCGAGACGACCTCGACACGCCAGCCCTTGGAAGCAGCATAGCGCTCGTACATGCGAAACAGGTCGCCGGCGAACAGCGCGGCCTCGTCGCCGCCGGTGCCTGCGCGGATTTCGAGGATCGCGTTCTTCTCGTCGGCAGCGTCCTTCGGCAGCAGAAGGATCTGGATTTCCTTCTTCAGCTCTTCGAGCTTTTCCTCGACGCCCGGCAGCTCGGCTTCGGCGAGCTCGCGCATCTCCGCATCGAGCGACTTGTCTTCGAGCATCGCCTCAAGGTCGGCAAGTTCATCCTCGGCCGCACGCAGCTCACGGATCTTGCCTGCCATTTCCTGAAGCTCGGAATATTCCGACGCGAGCTTGACGTAGACGTCTGGCTCCGGACCAGCCGCCATCTGCACTTCGAGCAGTTCGAAGCGTTTCAGGACCTGGTCCATCCGGTCGCGCGGCAAATCGATCATGTGTTGTCCGTAATGGGCGTCAAAAAGGATCAGAGCGGAATGTTGTGCTCTTCGGCGAATGCCTTGAGCAATGCGCGCACGTCGCGCTCGCAGCTCTGGCCGTTCAAGAGGTCATCCATGATTTCGGTCAGCTTGCCAAGCGGCAGTTCCACCAGCATCGCCTTGACCGGGCCGATGGCAGCCGGGGACATAGAAATCGCGCGGTAGCCGACGGCGAGCAGCGCCATTGCCGAGATAGGCCTACCGGCCATCTCGCCGCAGAGCGTAACGGAGGTACCCGTCTCCTGGCCCATGTCGGCGATCTGGCGCAGGACGCGCAGGAACGGCACCGAGATTGGATCGTAACGGTCCGCAACCTGGTTGTTGCCACGGTCGGTTGCCGTGATGAACTGGAACAGGTCGTTCGAGCCGACGGAAATGAAGTCGACCGCGTTCATCACCTCTTCGAGCTGCCACAGCAGCGCCGGCACCTCGACCATGGCGCCGAGCTTCAGCGTGTTCGGCAGATGGTGCGCGAAGCGCGACAGGTGCCGGACTTCCTTGTCGATGATCTCGCGGGCCTGGCGGATCTCGGTCAGCGTCGTGACCATCGGCAGCATGACGCGCAGCTCGCGCCCGCCGGCAGCCTTCAGCAGCGCACGGATCTGCGTGCGTAAGAGGCCGGGACGATCCAGCGTCAGGCGCACCGCGCGCCAGCCGAGTGCCGGGTTCTCCTCGTGGCCAACGCCCTTGAAATAGGGCAGCACCTTGTCGCCGCCGATGTCGATGGTGCGGAAGGTGACCGGTCGGTTACCGGCGGCATCCAGCACTTCGCGATAGAGACGCTCCTGCGCCTCGGCACGCGGGAAGGTAGACGCCACCATGAACTGCAGCTCAGTGCGGAACAGGCCGATGCCGGCTGCACCCGACTGCTCAAGCTGCGGCAGGTCAACCGCCAGGCCAGCGTTCATAAGCAGGTCGACCTTGACGCCGTCCTTCGTCTCGCTCGGCTTGTCGCGCAGCTCGCGATAGAGCTTCTGCTTGCGCGCGCGAAACCGGACTTTTTCCGCATAGGCCTTCTCGACGTCGGCCTGCGGGCGCAGGTGGACGACGCCCTCGTCGCCGTCGACGATGATTGCGTCGCCGTTCTCCGACATGGAGACGGCGCCTTTCATCTGGCCCGCGACGGGAATGCCCATCGCGCGCGCCACGATGACGACGTGGCTGGTGATCGCGCCCTCTTCCAGCACGAGGCCGCGCAGCTTCTCGCGCGGATAATCAAGGAGTTCGGCCGCCCCCATCGAGCGGGCAACGATGATCGCGTCGCGCGGCAGCGAGCTTGCAAGCATCTCCGGGCCACCGCCCAAGAGCATCCGCAACAGGCGGTTGGCGAGATCGTCGAAGTCGCTCATCCGCTCGCGCAGATAGGGGTCGGTCATGTGCAGCATGCGCGCGCGCATGTCGCTCTGCACCTTCTCGACCGCCGCTTCCGCCGTCAGGCCGTTGCGAATCGCCTCCTCAAGGCGACGCACCCAGCCGCGGTCGTTGGCGAACATGCGGTAGGCCTCGAGCACCTCGCGATGCTCGCCTTCAAAGGCGATCTCGCGGCGCGACAGCATGTCGTCGATCGACAGGCGCAGCGAGCTCAACGCCTTTTCGAGGCGCTGGAGTTCTGCCTCGCTGTCCTCATTGAAGAGGTTGGTAACGACGATGCGTGGCTCGTGCAGG
The DNA here is from genome assembly GCF_007829415.1 of Aminobacter sp. J44. Lineage (NCBI taxonomy): Bacteria > Pseudomonadati > Pseudomonadota > Alphaproteobacteria > Hyphomicrobiales > Phyllobacteriaceae > Aminobacter > Aminobacter sp. J44. The sequence continues at coordinate 13,809 of NZ_VLJG01000030.1, forward strand.
CGCACATGGCCAAGCCCGACGCCATCGCTAAAGGAGGCGCCCTTCAGGGTGACCGGACGCGATAGATCCAGTTCGATGCCAGGCCGCGCCAGGCGCGCAAGGTCGCCGGTTGCGATCATCTCGGCGATGACCATCGCCGTCGTTTCCAGCGCCTCTACCTCGTCCTCGCGATAGACGCGCTGCGTGCGGTTCTGCACGACGAGGACGCCGAGGGTGCGGCCGGCGCGCAGCACCGGCACGCCAAGGAAGGAATGATAGATCTCTTCGCCGGTCTCCGGCAGGTAGGCGAAGGCAGGATGCTTTTGCGCATCGGAAAGGTTCAGCGCCCGCGCGCTCGCGGCGATGGTGCCGACGAGGCCCTCGCCGAGGCGCAGCTGCGCATTATGAACCGCGTTCCGGTTGAGGCCCTCGGTGGCGTAGAGCTCGAGGACCGAATCAGCGCGCAGCACATAGAGGGAGCAGACCTCCGCGACCATATTCTGCGCGATATGGTACACGATCTGGTCGAGCCGCTCCTGCGGCTCGAGCGGTTCGGCCATCAGCTCACGAAGCCGTCTCAGCAATAGGCGTGGGCCAGCGGCCGTGTCACGCATGAGCGCTTCCCTCCAATGCCGGAAGGACGGCTAGACCACTCGCGCGGTCCCCGTCCTCTCCAGAGTTCCGGTGCGTACTGCCTACTGCTTATCGAGGCCGTAGACTGAATGTAAAGTCCGGACTGCCAGTTCGGTGTAGGGGCCGTCGATCAGGATGGAGATCTTGATCTCCGAGGTCGTGATCGCACGGATATTGATACCCTTTTCCGCCAGGGCTCGGAAGGCGGTGGCCGCCACGCCCGTATGGCTGCGCATGCCGATGCCGATGATCGAGACCTTCGACATGCCGTCCTCGTGCTGGACAGCGTCGAACCCGACGGTTTCCTTAACCTTCTCGAGCGTCAGCAGCGCCTTCGGCAGATCGCCTGCCGGGACGGTGAAGGTCATGTCGGTGTAGGATCCGTCCTCGGAAATGTTCTGGACGATCATGTCCACATTGATGCCGGCCTCGGCCAGAGGGCCGAAGATGCCTGCAGCAACGCCCGGACGGTCCGAAACGCGGCGCAGGGAAATCTGCGCCTCGTCCTTGGCGTAGGCGATGCCGGTGACGACTTGCTGTTCCACGATTTCATCCTCGTCGCAAATGAGGGTTCCGGGCGGGTTGAGAAGATCGCCCATTCCAGGGGCGTCGGGCTCGACGAACGAGGAACGAACGAAGGTGCGTACCTTGTGCACCATCGCAAGCTCGACCGAGCGGACCTGAAGCACTTTCGCGCCAAGCGACGCCATTTCCAGCATTTCCTCGAAGGAAATCTTGGCAAGGCGGCGCGCCTTGGGCTCGATGCGCGGATCGGTCGTGTAGACGCCGTCCACGTCGGTGTAGATGTCGCAGCGATCGGCCTTCACCGCAGCGGCGATCGCCACCGCGCTGGTGTCAGAGCCGCCGCGGCCAAGCGTCGAAATGCGGTTGTCCGGAGCAATGCCTTGGAAACCGGCGATGACCGCGACCTGGCCTTCCTTGAAACGCTCGATCAAGAACGAACCGTCGATGTCCTCGATGCGCGCGGCACCGTGGGCATTGTTGGTCTTGACCGGGATCTGCCAACCCTGCCAGGACCGAGCATTGATGCCCATCGACTGCAGGACGAGGGCGAGAAGGCCCGATGTTACCTGTTCGCCCGAAGCGACGACGGCGTCGTATTCGCGTGCGTCGTATATGTTCAGGTTGGCGCCTTCGGCTTTCGAAGCTTCCTGAACCCAGCCGACCAGTTCGTTGGTCTTGCCGGCCATCGCCGACACGACAACGGCAACCTCGTGGCCAGCATCGACCTCGCGTTTCACATGCCGCGCCACGTTGCGGATGCGGGCGATGTCGGCGACGGAGGTTCCGCCGAATTTCATCACGATGCGCGCCATGGAAGCGATATGTCCTCGATACGGCCGGAGCAAAAACTCCGGAGAACTTCAGATTGAAGCGCCTGCCGGGCGGCGGCGCGAATGCGCGGGTTCCATAGCCAAATCCGCGCAGCTTCGCAAGCGAATGGCTAGGTTGCGGGTTGACATTCTGGGCGCCCTCCCCGACTTCATTGCGCTGAAGGAGACACAGACTATGACCCAACCCCGACGAACGACCATCGACGCGGGCGAAGTGGAGCGTTTCTCCGCGCTTGCCGCTGAGTGGTGGAATCCGAACGGGAAATTCCGTCCGCTGCACAAGTTCAATCCGGTCCGCCTCGCCTACATCCGCGACCAGGTTGCGGCGCGTTTCGGTCGTGACCCGCGAGCGGCAAAGCCGTTCGAGGGGCTGCGGATTCTTGACATCGGCTGGGGGGGGGGGGCGCCGGGGGGGGGGAGCCACTGGCTCGTCTTGGCGCGGAAGTAGTTGGTGCGGATGCGTCCGAGACCAACATCGAGGTCGCCAAGCTGCACGCCCAGGAAGCCGGCGTATCGATCGACTACCGGGCAACCACGGCGGAAGACCTCGCCGACGCCGGCGAGACCTTTGACGTCGTGCTGGCGATGGAAGTCGTCGAGCACGTTGCCGACGTCGAGCTGTTCATTTCCAAGTCGGCGCAGATGGTGCGTCCCGGCGGCATCATGTTCGTCGCCACCATCAACCGCACGCTGAAGGCCTACGCGCTCGCCATCATCGGCGCCGAATATGTCCTGCGCTGGCTCAAGCGCGGCACCCACCAGTACGAGAAGCTGGTGCGCCCGGAAGAGCTCGAACGCGCGCTCAACAATGCCAACATGACGGTCATCGACCGCACCGGCGTTACCTACAATCCGCTCGCGGACCGCTGGGGCCGCTCCAAGGACATGGACGTCAACTACATGGTCCTGGCAGAGAAGACGGCGCAGTAACCTGGGCCGTTTGACCAACGGGTGCGCTGACGGAGAGAAGCCGGAGCACGGTTAAGCAAGCTCCTTGCGGTCACATCTTCCTCCTGCGCAGCTCTCTAAGAGCCCCCTCCACCACCTTCGGTGGTCCCCCTCCCCCGCTTCGCAGGGGAGGATCCGCCGGCCGCGATTGGGTTGCCAACCGTGAACGTTTGCGAAAGCTGCGAAGGCGGGACTTCGACAAGTAAGCACCTGGGATATGCTTCGACCTGAATCCTGCAGCCCTCGGGGCACCAGTCTTGTCTGGCGCCCTGGCGCCACCGCCGGATCGTCGCACTCGGCCCTCGGATCCTCCCCCATTTATGGGGGAGGGGGACCATGCGAAGCATGGTGGAGGGGGCGTGCCACGGAAGTGGCGCAGCAACGCGCGATCAGGCCTACCCCGCCGTCTGTGCCTTCGTTGTCATCACGACGCCGACGAAGATGATCGCCGTGCCGATCCAGGTCAGGAACGCATAGGACTCGCCAAGCAGCAGCGTGCCGGAGATGATCGCGATCGCGGCGGCGACGTAGCTGATCTGGCTGAGATAAACCGGCCCGCTCACCGCCTGCAGGCGGAAGTAGCAGACGAACATGCCGGCGGCCGATGCGACCTGCGCCAGCGATAGTCCCGGCAGATCACCCAACAGGGCAATGCCAGGGAGCTGCCCGGTCACGGCTGCGAGCCCGAGCAGCATCAGCCCGGAAGCGAGATGGCTGCCGACGGCAAGCTCGGTCGGACCGGCACCTTCCGGCCAGTCCCAGGTCCGGTAAACGTTGCCGCAGGCAAGCAGCACCGGAAGCGTCAGCCCAATGCCAACCCAGGTTATCGAGGCCGGCGCACCCGCTTCCCCTCGCGTCGTCGCAACGAGCACGGCGCCGACGAAGCCGATGACGATGCCGAGCATGCCCAGAAGGTTGGGCTTCCGCACCCGAAAAATGACAGACAGGATCAGCGTGAACATCGGCGACAGCGTGTACATTATGCCCATGTAGCCCGCGCCAAGGTGCGGCATGGCCGAGAACACGACGAGATTGGGGATCGCATAGGAGACGGCCGCCGAGATGCCGTAGAAGCGCAGGCGCCGGGCATCGAGGCCGAGCCGTTCGTTGCGGGCACGCATGGTAATAAGCAGCACCGCTGCGGCCCCAGCCGAGACCAGCATCGCCCAGACCACTGGCGGCACGCCTGCCTCGCCCGCCACCTTGCCGAATGGCAGCATCAGCCCCAGCAGCGTGCCGGTCACGATGAGGAGACCAATGGCGGAATTCCAGAGGCCCCTCATGCGGGCTCAGTTCTGGTCATCTGGAAATACGGGCAGCGGCATGAAGTCGACGCCATCGTCGATGAGCTGGCGCGCTTCCTCCGGCGTCGCCTCGCCATAGATGCCGCGCGGCTCCACTTCGCCGAAGTGGATCTTGCGGGCCTCCTCGGCAAAGCGCTCGCCGACATAGTCGGCGCTCTCGCGGGCCTTGCGGGCGAACTCCTTGAGCTTCTCGAGGGCCATGCGCTGCTCCTCGCCCATGGCAAGCGCGATCTTTTCCTGCTGCCGTCCGGTCGAGATGTTGGGCGCCATCAGCGTCTTCTCGACCTTGGGCGAGTGGCAGATCGGGCAGGTCACCAGCCCCCGCTCCTTCTGGGTGTCGAAATCAGCATTGCTGCGGAACCAGCCGTCGAACTCGTGCTTCTTTTCGCAGCAGAGCGTAAAGCGGATCATGGCGGCGCGCTGCTCCCTTATGCCCCGAAGTTCGCCACCTCGAACGGACGCGCGTTCTTCAGGTTTGGTATCTTCTTGCGGGCCTCGGCGGACGCGGCGGGATCGATTTCCGCGACGACCACGCCCGGCTCGTCATGATCGGCCTCGGCGACGACGCGGCCCCACGGATCGATGATCAGCGAGTGGCCATAGGTTTCGCGGCCGTCTTCGTGCTTGCCGCCCTGTGCGGCGGTGATGACCCAGGCGCCGTTCTCGATCGCCCGGGCGCGCTGCAGGACATGCCAGTGCGCCTCACCAGTCTGCCGGGTGAAGGCGGCAGGTGCAGTCAAAATCTGCGCACCATCCATCGCCTGCGCGCGGAACAACTGCGGAAAGCGGATGTCGTAGCACACGGCCATGCCGAGGCGGGCGAACGGCAGGTCGACGACCGACGCGCAGGTACCCGGCTCATAGGTCGCGGATTCGCGCCAGCTCTCACCATTGTCGAGGTCGACGTCGAACATGTGGATCTTGTCGTAGCTGGCGATCTTTTCGCCCGAAGGCGCGAAGATGAAGCCGCGGTTCGCGACCTTGCCGTCGTCGCGCGCGATCGCGGTCGAGCCGACATGCAGGTAGATGCCGAGCTGCTTTGCGAGCTCTGCTCCCTTGCGCGCGATCAGATCCTCAGCCTCAGGCTTGAGGATCGCCTTCAACTCGTCCTTGCCGCGCACCAGCGCGCCGGTCATTTCCGGCGTCTGCACATACTGCGCGCCCTTCGACGCTGCCTCGCGCACCAGCTTCTCAAAATCCGCAGCGTTCCGCTCCGGACTGGTTCCGGAACGCATCTGGACCGCTGCGACCTTCACAATGCTCATCTGTCCTACCTATGAATTTTCGCCGGCCAGCAATGCGTCGAGCTTCCCTGCTGCTTCCAGTTCGTGAAGATCGTCCGAGCCGCCGACGTGAATGTCGCCGATAAATATTTGGGGAAAGGTGTTACGGCCCGAGCGCTGGATCATCTCCTGCCGCAGCTCCGGAGAAAAGCTGGCGTCGTGCTCGACATAGGCAACGCCTTTCTGGTCGAGAAGACGTTTCGCGGCTGCGCAGTAACCGCACATCATCCGCGTGTAGATGGTCACTTCGGGCATTTTTCTATCCACCGTTGTTGTCTCTCATATAGAGCCGGCTTCTTCCGGCCGGAAGTCCCCCGGCAGCACGCGCGCGAACGTAAGCACGTCTACTTCGGTCGCGCCTGCCCGCTTGAGGGTCTTCGTCAGCGAGGTAACGGTGTTGCCGGTCGTATAGACGTCGTCGATCACAAGGATGTGCTTGTCACGTGTCTGAGGCATCATGTGCTTTGGCACACGGAACGCGCCGCGGACGTTTTCCTCACGCGCGCGGGCGGTCAGGCCGACCTGCTGCCGGGTCGCGCGAGCGCGAATCACTACCTCCAGCGCGAATCGCTTACCGGTGAGCGCACACAGGGCGCGGGCAAGCTCGGCAGACTGGTTGAAGCGCCGGTTGAAATAGCGCGTTCGGTGCAAGGGCACCGGCACGATGAGATTGGCATCGGCAACGAGATCCGGCGCGACCCGCAGCATCCAGCGCGCCATTGATGGCGCAAGCTCGGTGCGGTCGCCGAATTTCAGGTTCAGCACCATCTGCCGCGCGACACCATTGTAGGAAACCGCTGCCCTGGCCCGCCGGAACGGCGGTGGGTTCGCGATCGCATCCGCCGACAGCATCCCCTCGCCTACCTCGTAGGAGAAGGGCGTGCCAAGCACATCGCACCAAGGTTGTTCGAGAAAGCGAAGCTTCGGCCAGCATTCACCGCATAGCGCGCCGGTCTCGGCCACCAGCCTCTGGCACCCCGCGCAGACAGGCGGAAACAGCATCCGCCCGGCCCACTGCGCCGCAGCGGCGATCAGGCTCTTGAACTGAACCGACGTTTCAGCCACGAGACATCCCACCCTGCCGTCACCATATACCGGACGGACAAAGGAGTCCCGATGGAACCCGTTTTCGACATTGAGAGCCTGCTTGCACGCAAGCGCCGCGCGGCACGTATCGCCGATGAGGGCGCTGCCTTTCTGATGGAACGGGCGGCGGAAGACCTGGCCGATCGGCTGAGCGCCGTCGAGCGCCGCTTCGAGAAGGGTGCTGCCCTGTTTTCGACTACGGATGCCGCCGCGCGTGTGATGGCGCAGTCAGGCAAGGTCGCCAGCGTCGCGCGGGTGGAGGTCGATGCCGGCCAGACAGGCTTCGACGGCATTACCGCTGTCCCCGAGACCGTACCGTTCGAGCCAGAGAGCATCGATCTCGCCGTCTCGCTCTATGCGCTGCACGAGATAAACGACGTGCCAGGCATGCTGGTGCAGATCCGCCGGGCATTGCGCCCCGACGGCCTGTTCCTCGGCTGCATGGCCGGCAACGGCACGCTTGCCGAACTGCGCGAAGCGCTGCTGGCCGCGGAAACGGAGCTTTATGGCGGCGCGAGCCCCCGCGTCTTCCCGTTTACGGACGTGCGCGACGCCGGCGGCCTGCTGCAGCGGGCGGGGTTGGCGCTTCCCGTCGCGGACCTCGAGACGGTAACGGTTCGCTATGACTCGATGTTTGGGCTGATCCGCGACCTGCGCGCTATGGGCGCGACCAACGTGCTGGTCCAGCGCGGCCGCAAACCTGCATCGAAGGCGCTGTTTCTGCGGGCGGCAGAAATCTATGCGGAGCGCTTCTCCGACCCTGACGGGAGAGTACGGGCAACATTCGCCACCATCTGGCTGTCGGGCTGGGCGCCGCATGCGTCGCAGCAAAAGCCGCTCAAGCCGGGCAGCGGCCAGGTCTCGCTCGCAAAGGTATTGGGCAAGGGCTCTGAGACGCCTTGATCGCCTGATCGGCTGCGATCAGCGCACGCTGGTGGCGTTGCTGTAGCCTTCGGACGTCTTCTGGAACATGGCCGCGACGTTGTCCGCTACCAGGCCGACGCCGCCCATGATCGCCAGCGATACAAGAGTGGCGATGAGGCTGTACTCGATTGCCGTCGCACCGCTTTCATCGCTGAAGAACTTCCTGAGCATATCCTTATCCCTTGTCGGGGCGCACCTGCGCGTTTGACCAAAGGGTAAGGACGGTCCCGGTAAAAGAGGTTAACGCGAACGGCCTGATTGGTTTGAGGTGAATAAAGTGCAAACGGGCCTCGTCCGGCCCACAACTCGCCTCAGCAGGCGCCGGAACGCGTTCCGTTCTGGCGGATGACGCAGACGGCATTCGGGTCGGCTTGCAGCACGCTACGACGGACAATGTAGGTGGAGCCGGAGCGCTGATTGCCGGGGCTGATCGAGCCGGTCGACATCATGTCCACGCCCGCAAACGAGCGGTCGGACTGCGCGAGCCTCTCGGTCTGCTTGGCCACGATCGGGGTCAGGATCATCGCCAGCGCAATGGCTGCCGAACCGAACAGCAGCGACAGCCTCAGCGCACCCATGCCCGCATTGACCAGGCCGGTCCTGCGCCCCGCGCGGGAGCGGCCCCATTCATTGCTGCTCATGCAAGGTTCCCATCACGCACATGATGGGTAAACCTTTCACAACTCGCTGAACGTTTTGTTAAAGTTCTGCTGACCCTAGAGGAGGTCGATCAGAAAGGGTATCAGCGGCGCGTCGGCTGGCGGCATCGGGTAGTCGCGCAGGTTCTTCGGGCGCACCCACTTGAGCGCCTGATGCTCCTTCGCCTGCGGAATTCCCCAGTAGCGGCGGCAGACATAAAGCGGCATCAGGAGATTGAAGGTGTCGTAGGAGTGGCTGGCGAAGGTGAGCGGGGCCAGGCACGCGACCTTTGTCTCGATCCCGAGTTCCTCAGCCAGCTCGCGCACCAGCGTCTCCTCCGGTGTCTCGCCAGGCTCGACCTTGCCTCCGGGAAATTCCCACAACCCCGCAAGCTGCTTTCCTTCGGGGCGCTGGCCGATCAGCACGCGCCCGTCCGCGTCCACCAGCGCACAGGCGGCAACCAGAACAAGTTTCTTCGGCGTCTCGCTCACTTGATTCATCCCCTTGCTGGCTGCCGGTAGTGGTAGCGATAGACCTCGCCGAACCCCATCGACCGGTAGAGTTGCAATGCGGGCCCGTTGGTAGCCTCGACCTGCAGCCAGGCGCGTTTGGCTCCTCGGTGCTGCGCCCACTTCAGCGCAGAGAGCAGTAGCCGCCGGGCATGGCCGCGGCCACGCTGTTCCTTGCTGGTCGCCACCTCGAAAATGCCGGCAAGGTCGCCGTCGCGAACGCAGATCGTGGTGGAGACAGGCACCCCGCCCTCTTCCAGCACGAACATGCCGGCTTCCGGCTTGATCCCGGCAATTACCTCGGAAAGTCCCGGCCTGAGCGACGCGGCGACGTTGCCGATCTCGATCGCAGCGCTGACGTACTGGTCAGCGTCCTGCAGCGGCTCCTGAGGCAAAGCACCGTCCAGTACCTCTTTGCTGAGATCCGACTGCATCACCAGCGACTCCCCGAACCGCTGCCAGCCCTCGCTGTCGAGATGCTCGGTCAGCTTTTCAGAAGCGAGAGGCGACATGCGGAAGGTCAGCGGCCGGCCGCACTCCTCGAACTTGCCGGCGGCGCGCTCGATCCGCTCGGCCATGTTGCCATGGTCGGCCGGGTCGAGCGGATTTATCGAGTTGAGGCGCTTTGCCGGATGGCCACCCGTCAAGCGGATCGCCCACAGGCCGTCATATTGCACCGAACTTGCGGGCCAGGCACGGAATCCCGCAGCCTCCAGCCGGCGGACCGCCGGCAAAAGGTTCTGGCGTTGCGGGTCGCTGCCTTGCATCGGACCTTCCTGGCGGCCTTACGACCGGTAGTCACCGTTAATGGCAACGTATTCCTTGGTAAGGTCGCAGGTCCAGACGGTCGCCTTTCCGCGGCCAAGGCCGATGTCAACGCGGATGACGATCTCGTCGCGCTTCATGTAGGCTGAGGTCGCCTCTTCCGAGTAGTCCGCGTCGCGCTCGCCGTTTACGGCAACGCGGATGTCGCCGAACCAGATTGCCAGCAGATCGCGATCTGCCGGCTCGCCGGCCTTGCCGACAGCCATGACGACGCGGCCCCAGTTCGCGTCTTCGCCGGCAACCGCCGTCTTCACGAGCGGCGAGTTGGCGATCGACAGCGCGATACGCTTGGCCGAGCGCGCCGACTTGGCGCCGGTCACGGTGACTTCAACCTGCTTGCGCGCGCCTTCACCGTCACGCACGACCTGCAGCGCGAGGTTCTTGAGCATCTTGTTGAGCGCCCGGCGGAACGGCACCAGGCGCGGATCCTTGGCATCGTTGACGCGCGCCGCGCCGCGCTTGGCTGCTGCACCGGTCGCGAACAGGAGCAGCGTGTCGCTTGTCGACGTGTCGCTGTCGACGGTCACCGCATTGAAGGTCTTGCCGACGCCGGCCGACAGAAGGTTCTGCAGTACCGGCGCCTCGATCGGCGCGTCGGTGGCAATGAACGAAAGCATCGTCGCCATGTCAGGCGCGATCATGCCCGCGCCCTTGGCGATGCCGTTGATTGTGACTTCTACGCCGCCGAAGTCCACCTTGGCGGTGGCGTACTTCGGATAGGTGTCGGTGGTCATGATGGCCTTGCCGGCCTCTGCCCACAAGCCAGGCTCGGCGCGCTGCGCCATCTCGGCCAGCAAATGCGTGAACTTCCCGGCCGGAAGCGGCTCGCCGATCACGCCGGTCGAGGCGAGGAAGATCTCGCCGGTCGAGCAGCCGACCGCCTTGGCCGCAGCCTCGGCGGTCATTTCCGTCGTCTCGCGGCCCTTCTTGCCGGTGAAGGCATTGGCGTTGCCGGAGTTAACCACCAGCACGCGGGCCGACCCGCCCAGCAGGTTCTGCCGGCAGAAGTCGACCGGCGCCGACGGGCACTTAGAACGGGTGAAGACGCCCGCGACAGTCGTCCCCTCGTCGAACACCATCGTCAGCAGGTCCGTACGGCCCTTGTACTTGATGCCGGCCTCGGCGGTGGCGATGCGCAGACCCTCGATGGCCGGCATGCGGGGCTGCTTTTTCGGAGCGAGCGGAGAGATGGTATCCGACATTTTGGACAGCTTTCGCGGACGTGCTTGTATTACTCGTTGGCCGGGGTTTCTTCGTCGCCGGCTTCGGCAGCCTCGAGGGCATCCTTCAGCGCCGAATCGGTGATCTCGACCTTGGCTTCATCGCGGAGCTTGCTGACTGCATCGAAATAAGCTTCGCGCAGCAGCAGCGAACGGAACTGGTGCTGAACCTGCTCGAATGCCGGCGGCTCGGCGTTGCGCTTGTCCTCGACCTTGACGACGTGCCAGCCGAACTGGGTCTTCACCGGCTCCTTGGAGTAGGAGCCGACTTCGAGGGCAAAGGCAGCCTGCTCGAATTCCGGAACCATGCGGCCCTTGCCGAAGTAGCCGAGGTCGCCGCCCTGGGCAGCAGCGCCGTCCTGCGACTTCTCCTTGGCGATCGCCTCGAAGTCGCCACCAGCGTCGAGCTCGGCGATGATCGCCTTGGCCTCTTCCTCGGTGTTGACGATGATGTGGCGCGCGCGGATCTCCTCTGCCGCCGGCAGCTCCTTGATCTCTTCGTCGTAGCGGGCGCGGATCGCGTCGTCGGACACAGACTGGGCGATGTTCTTCTCGATGTAGGCGCTGTGCAGCGCGCGGTCGCGCAGCATAGACATGCGGCTCTTGAACTCGTCGGTCTCGGCGAGGCCGGCGCCCTCGGCCTTATCGGCCATCAGGCGGATCTCGATGATCGCCGAGAGAGCGGCAGCGCGGCGCTGCTCGGCCGGAAGCTGAGCGAACTGCTGCTCGAGGTCAGCCATCGCGACCTGCAGGTCGGTCTCGGTGATCGGCTTACCATTGATGGTTGCCACGACTGCATTGGTCGGCGCGTCGGCCGGCTTGTCAGCCTGCGCTCCCGCCGCTCCAGCGAAAGCGAACATGGTGGCTGCAACACCGATGCTGATGATCGGCAGGCGGCGGAAGGAGTGAATCATTCGGGTGTCTCCAGTATGGGATCGGCCGGTACGGACGTGGATCCTTCAAACCAGCCGAAATGTGGCGATTTTCCGCTTGCAGGCCTTGGGTCGCGTAGCGTTGACATCGCTTGTGGCCCCTCTTATCTGTCCTTCCACTTGGCGTCCAGAAGGGTTTTCACGGGCGCTATCCCCGTTTCACGGCCCGCCAGGCACATCGACAGCGGGCTTGGCCGCGTCACCCCGTGGCGTTCCGTACTGAAAGGACCATTGATGGTCAGCTTTGGCGCTCTTGCCCGCAAGATTTTCGGCTCTTCAAATGATCGACGCGTCAAGGGTTACCGCCCGCGCGTCGAAGCGATCAACGCCCTCGAGGGCGAGATTTCCGCGCTCTCCGATGAAGCACTGCGAGCAAAGACGGACGAGTTCCGTGCCCAGCTCGCCGAGGGTCGCTCCATCGATGATCTTCTCGTTCCGGCCTTTGCCGTAGTGCGCGAAGCGGCGAAGCGCGCGCTTGGCCTGCGGCCGTTTGACGTGCAGCTGATCGGCGGCATGGTCCTGCACGGCGGCGGCATCGCCGAGATGCGCACCGGTGAAGGTAAGACGCTGGTTGCAACCCTGCCGACCTACCTCAACGCGCTGCCCGGCAAGGGCGTCCACGTCGTTACCGTCAACGACTACCTCGCCAAGCGCGACGCCGAGTGGATGAGCCGCGTCTACGGCTTCCTCGGCCTCACGACCGGCGTCATCGTCCACGGCATGTCGGACGACGAGCGCAAAGCGGCCTATGCCTGCGACATCACCTACGCCACCAACAACGAGCTCGGCTTCGACTACCTGCGCGACAACATGAAGTATGACCGCGCGCAGATGGTGCAGCGCGGCCACCACTACGCCATCGTCGACGAGGTGGACTCGATCCTGATCGACGAGGCGCGCACGCCGCTGATCATCTCCGGCCCGCTCGAAGACCGTTCGGATCTCTACATCACCATCGACGCCTTCATTCCGCGCCTGTCGGAAGAAGACTTCGAGGTCGACGAGAAGCAGCGCACCGCCACCTTCACCGAAGGCGGCACCGAGAAGCTCGAGAACATGCTGCGCGAGGCGGGCCTGCTGAAGGGCGCTTCCCTCTATGACGTCGAGAACGTCGCCATCGTCCATCACGTGAACAATGCGCTGAAGGCCCACCGCCTGTTCCAGCGCGACAAGGACTACATCGTCCGCAACGGCGAAGTCGTCATCATCGACGAGTTCACCGGCCGCATGATGCCGGGCCGCCGCTTCTCGGAAGGCCTGCACCAGGCTCTCGAAGCCAAGGAGAAGGTGCAGATACACCCCGAGAACCAGACGCTGGCCTCGATCACCTTCCAGAACTACTTCCGGATGTACACCAAGCTCTCCGGCATGACCGGTACGGCTGCGACCGAAGCGGAAGAATTCGCCAACATCTACGGCCTCGAAGTCACCGAGATCCCGACCAACCTGCCGGTCAAGCGTATCGACGAGGACGACGAGGTCTATCGCACGGCCGAGGAGAAGTACCGCGCCATCATCCGCGAAATCCGCGAGGCGCACGCCAAGGGCCAGCCGACGCTGGTCGGCACCACCTCGATCGAGAAGTCGGAATACCTCGCAGATCGCCTGCGCAAAGAAGGCTTCACCGACTTCCAGGTGCTGAACGCCCGTCACCACGAGCAGGAAGCGCAGATCGTTGCGCAGGCCGGCCGTCCGGGCGCGATCACCATCGCAACCAACATGGCTGGCCGCGGTACCGACATCCAGCTTGGCGGCAATGCCGACATGCGCATCGCGCAGGAACTCGGCGACATGCCTGCAGGCCCCGAGCGCGAAGCCAAGGAAAAGGCGATCCGTGAGGACGTCGAGCGGCTGAAGCAGAAGGCGCTCGAAGCCGGCGGCCTCTACGTGCTCGCTACCGAGCGCCATGAATCGCGCCGCATCGACAACCAGCTGCGTGGCCGCTCCGGCCGCCAAGGCGATCCTGGCCGCTCGAAGTTCTTCCTGTCGCTTCAGGACGACCTGATGCGCATCTTCGGCTCCGATCGCATGGACTCCATGCTGCAGAAGCTGGGTCTGAAGGAAGACGAGGCCATCATCCACCCTTGGATCAACAAGGCGCTGGAGAAGGCCCAGAAGAAGGTCGAGGCCCGCAACTTCGACATCCGCAAGAACCTTCTCAAGTTCGACGACGTGATGAACGACCAGCGCAAGGTCGTCTTCGAGCAGCGTCTCGAGCTGATGGACGGCGAGAACCTCAGCGAGACCGTCGCCGAGATGCGACAGGACGTCGTCGAGGACCTCGTAGCCAAGCACATCCCAGAGAACGCCTATGCGGAGCAGTGGGACACCGCCGGCCTCAAGGAGGCCGTGCTGGCCTATCTCAACCTCGACCTGCCAGTCGACGAGTGGGCCAAGGAAGAAGGCATCGACGAGGAGCAAATCCGCGAGCGCATCCAGGCTGCTGCCGACGCGGCCGCTCAGGACCGCGCGGAGCGTTTCGGTCCGGACATCATGGCCTATGTCGAGAAGTCGATCATGCTGCAGACGCTCGACCATCTGTGGCGCGAGCACCTGGTCAACCTCGACCACCTGCGCTCGGTCGTCGGCTTCCGCGGCTACGCCCAGCGCGACCCGCTGCAGGAATACAAGTCCGAGGCGTTCGAGCTCTTCCAGGCGATGCTGGGCAACCTGCGCCAAGCCGTGACCGCGCAGCTGATGCGCGTCGAGCTGGTGCGCGAGGCGGCAGACGCCCCTGCCCCGCAGGCGCCGGGCAACGTTCGCGGCGAGCACATCGATGCCTCGACCGGCGACGACTCCTTCGGCGACGGCTCGCTCGCAGTCGCTGCGGCTTCGTCGCGCGTCGTGCCGGCAGACCAGCGCGACCCGAACGATCCGTCGACCTGGGGGCATGTCGGTCGCAACGAGGCCTGCCCCTGCGGCTCGGGCAAGAAGTTCAAGCACTGCCACGGCGCGTTCTAAGCGCCAGCAGCCGGAAAGATCAGATCGCGCATCGGGCAACCGGTGCGCGATTTTCTTTGTCCACACCCCGAGCTGCCATCGGGACTGCCGCTGCGGCACATCTCACCGTTTCTTAAAGAGTCCGTCCTAACACTGCCGGAGCAAGTTCCCGGGAGTGTTCGGAGTAGACGGGTGCGATTTTCTGCTGTTGCGACGGCTGACCGGCTTTTGCCGGAACCGCTGGCAGTGCGCCTGAAGCCGCTGCTGGACCGGATCGACGCGACGATTTTCTCGGCCGAGAACAAGAACAATGCCGGCCGAACCTCGCTGACCGCCTTCATCATCCGCGTCGCCAGCGCGCTGATCGCCCTGTTCAGCCAGGTGCTGATGGCCCGCTGGATGGGCGGCCACGAATACGGCATCTACGTGCTCGTCTGGACGACGATGCTGATCGCCGGGAACCTGTCCTGCCTCGGCTTCCACACCTCGATCGTCCGCTACATCCCGCAATACCGCGTGCAGGGCGCGATGGGCGAGCTGCGCGGCGTCATGCAGGCCTCGCGCGTCATCGTGGCAGGCGTCTCGACACTGATCGCCGCCCTCGGCATCGCCGGCATCTGGCTGTTCAGCGATCATTTCGAGAACTACTACATCATCCCGTTCTATCTCGGCATGGTGTGCCTGCCGATGCTGGCCATGTCGGACACGATCGAGGGCACAGCGCGCGCGAATTCCTGGGCCGTGCTGGCGCTCGGCCCGATCTATATCCTGCGCCCGATCCTGATCCTCGTGCTGATGGCGCTCGCCATGGTGTTCGACTACCCGCACACCGGACAGACGGCGATGGTCTGCGCGATCCTGGCGACGCTGATCACCACACTCTGGCAGGCGGCGACGATCATCCCGCGCACGGCAACGGAGGTACGCCACGCCCGCTCGGTCTGGCACCTGCGCGAATGGATGGCCGTTTCCTTCCCGATCTTCCTGATCGAGGGCTTCGTCTTCATTCTCACCAACGCCGACGTGCTGATGGTCGGCTGGTTCATGGACCCGCACGACGTCGCGATTTACTTCGCGAGCGTGAAGATCCTCGCGCTCGTCCACTTCGTCTATTTCTCGGTGAAGGCAGGCTCCGCCCAGCGCTATGCCGAGTACTATCAGACCAACGACCACCAGCGCCTTGCCTCCTTCGCCCGCGCAACCGTTGCCTGGACGCTCTGGCCCTCGGTGGCGATGGCGTTGGGCGTGCTCATCATCGGCAAGCCGATGCTGATGCTGTTCGGCCCCGACTTCGACACCGGCTATCCGCTGCTGTTCGTGCTGGTGCTGGGCGTGCTCGCCCGCGCCGCGGTCGGCCCTGCGGAAAGCCTGCTGACAATGACCGGCCACCAGAATGTCTGCGCCGCGATCTATGGCGCGGCCCTCGTCGTCAATGTCGGCATCAACATGATCCTCATTCCGCGGCTGGGCCTTTGGGGTGCCGCGGCTGGCATGGTCACGGCAATGGCCTTTGAGGCCGTCGTGCTGGCACTGGTTGTCTGGCAGAAGCTCGGCATCGCCATGGTCGTGCCGGTGCGGCGACAACCCGTCATGGGAGAAGCGTGATGGCTGCTGTTCCTATTCTCGAAGAGCTGAGCGGCAGCGCCTCCGGGCGCATGATCGGCGGCTTCGCCAATATGGCGGATGCGCCGATGCCGCCATCGCTGGTCGAACAGGTGATGTCGCGGCGCGAGCGACGGCTGTCGATCTATCCGGCAACCGCCGGCTTCGAGCTGGTCGAGGAGCTGGACTTCCTCGCCGCGCGCTCAATTGAGCCCAACATCTTTTTCAATCCGCGCTTCCTCGCTCCGGCCATGCCGCGCCTCGAGGATCGTGACGTGCGGCTCGCCGTCATCCGCGATGGCGATGAGGTACGCAGCCGCCTGCGCCTGCTCGTGCCTTTCACCGTCGAGAAGCCATCGGTTCCGTTTGCCACGCCTCACCTGCGCACCTGGGCGAACCCGTTCGCGCCGCTCGGCACGCCGCTCGTCGACCGCGACGATCCGGCCCGCGTCATCGAGGACTTCTTCGAGATGCTGGCCCGCCCGCACCTCAAGCTGCCGAAGGTGTTCGTTATGCCAGAGGTGAGGCTCGACGGGCCCTTTGCCTCGATGGTGCGCAGCCTCGCCGACAGCCGCAATCTGCCGATCGAGACGGCCAATGCTGCCGAACGGGCCTTCATCGAGAGCGACCTCGATGGCGATGCATATCTTCGCAACTCGCTGCGCTCGCATCACCTCCGTGAGTTCCGGCGCCTGAAGCGGAAGCTTGAGGAAAAGGGCGCGGTCGAACACACCGTTGCGCGCCAGCCGGACGAGGTCCGCTTCGCCGTCGAAGCGTTCCTTGCGCTGGAGGCAAGCGGCTGGAAAGGCCGCGCCCGAACCGCGATGGCGATCGATCGCTTTCAGGCCGCCTTCGCCCGCGAGGCGGTGCAGAGGCTCGCCGAAAAGGACATGTGCCGCGTCCACACCCTCACCCTCGAAGGACTGCCGATCGCGGTGATCATCGTCTTCATCGAGCACGGCGTCGCCTACACCTGGAAGACGGCCTATGACGAGGAATACGCCGCCTATTCACCGGGGACGCTGCTGATGATCGAGGTCACCCGCTCGCACCTCGAGGACCCGAACGTCACCGTGACCGACTCCTGCGCCGTGCCGGACAACCAGATCATGAACCGGCTGTGGAGCGAGCGCCGCCAGCTCGGCATACTCGTCATCGGCCTTACCCCCGACGCGGCGCGCCAGACCCGCCAGACCGCCCACGAGCTGCAGCGGACGGAGCAGGTGCGCTCCTTCGCGCGCGGCCTGCGTGACAAGGCCAAACGTCTCCTGAAGCGCACCTAGCGGCGCTCCTGCGCCTCGGCGCGGGCACGATCGCGAAAGATGCGTCGGATGACCTTGCCGGTCGTCGTCAGCGGCATCGAGTCCACGAATTCGACCTCACGTGGGTATTCATGCGCCGACAGCCGCTCGCGCACCCAGCGACTGATCTCGGCCTCCAGCCCTTCGCGCCGCTCGGCACCCTCGCGCAGCACGACATATGCCTTGACGATCTCGGTGCGGAGCGGGTCGGGTTTGCCGACCACTGCTGCCAGCGCGATGTCGGGGTGGCCGGTTAAGCAATCCTCGATCTCGCCTGGACCGATGCGGTAGCCGGCTGAGGTGATGACGTCGTCGTCGCGCCCGAAGAAGTGGAAGTAGCCGTCCTCGTCCTCGATCCCCTGGTCGCCGGTGACCATCCAGTCGCCAATGAATTTCCTCGCGGTCGCTTCCGGGTTCTCCCAGTACTCCAGGAACATGACCGGATCGGGCCTCAGCACCGCGATCTGACCGGCCTCCCCCTTCGGCACGCGCCGCCCCTCCTCGTCGATCACCGCAACCGTGTGCCCCGGCACCGCCTTGCCAATCGCCCCGCCTTTGCTGACGCCGATCGCGGCACATGAGGCCAGCACCAAATTGCATTCGGTCTGGCCGTAGAACTCATTGATCGTGATGCCGAGCTCGTTCCTCGCCCAGTCATAGGTCTCACGACCAAGCGACTCTCCGCCCGAGCCTATACTGCGGATCGACAGGTTGAAGCGCTTCGTCACACCCGTCGCCGACTTCAGCATCCTGAGCGCCGTCGGCGGGATGAAAGCGTTGCGCACCTTCATCTTCTCCATCAAGCCGAGCGCTGCTTCCGGATCGAACCGCTCGAACCTTGCCGCCACCACCGGTACGCCGAAATAGAGCGACGGCAGAAGTACATTGAGCAGCCCGCCCGCCCAAGCCCAGTCGGCCGGCGTCCACATCAGGTCGCCGGGCTGCGGCAGGAACTCGTGCGGCATCTGGACGCCCGGAAGATGGCCCAGCAGCACGCGATGGCCGTGCAACGCCCCCTTCGGCGGGCCGGTCGTGCCTGAGGTGAAGATGATCAGCGCCGGATCGTCCGGCCCGGTGTCTTCGAGTTCAAAGGGTCCCGGATGATCATGGAGGAGCTTGTGAAAATCGAGCGCGCCAAAGCCGGGTCCGTCGATCGACACCACCTGTTCCAGCATCGGCAGGCGCGGCCGGATTTGCGCGATCTTAGCGCGTCCCGCCTCGTTGGTAATGACGACACGCACGCCGGCAGTATGAAGCCGGTATTCCAGCGCCTCGACGCCGAACAGCAATGCCAGCGGCACGGCAATCGCGCCGAGCTTGTAGATGGCAATGTGGGCGATTGCCGTTTCAAAGCACTGCGGCAGCAGCAGCGCGATACGGTCCCCGCGCGCAACACCCTTCGCCCGCAGTGCCGCGGCGAGCGCATCCGAGCGGCGGCGCAGCTCGCCATAGGTCAGCGTTTCGGCAGCGCCATCGCTGCGATAATCGAAAAGCGCTATCCGTTCCGGCTGGCGTTCGGCCCAGACGTCGCACCCCGCGCGGCCGATATTGAAGCGCTCCGGCATCTGCCAGCGGAAGTCCCTGTAGAGCGCTGCATAAGTATCGCGTCTTTCCAGCATTCCGGACGCTCCGTGGGTACCGGCAGGATCAGCGGCGGGAGGAGAGCCTTAGCCAAATCATTTCGCTCGTCAATCAGAGCACAACATCGGATCGGCCGGATTTTCATTTCGAAATATGCTGAATTAATAACATCTAAAGGTTGCCGAGCGAGTGTTCGCTCGAACAGGCGGGGACATACATGCCGATCACCCAGACTGCATTCGTGCGCAATAGCGCGTTGCTTCTTATAGTCGGCTTCATCGCGCTCGTGGCGGTGGTGGGCACCACCGTTTGGCTCATCGACCGCGCCCAGTATTTCTTCGACGACGTTCTCGACGCGCGCACGTTGCGCGTGAACACGGTCAACCTGCGCGTCGCCCTGCAACAGGTGGAATCCTCCCAGCGCGGCTTCATCATCACGCAGGACGAAGCCTACCTTGCCCCCTTTAACGCGGCACGCGACCGCGTCATGCCCCTTTACGAAGAACTTCGTGAGGACGTTGCCGGCAAGCCGAAATACCGCGACCGCGTCGAAGCCCTCGGCCCCGCGCTCCAGCAGAAGCTCGATGAGCTTGATGAAACGATTGCCCTCGTCCGCGACGATCGGATGGCGGATGCGGTTGCCGTGGTGCGGACCGATCGTGGCCACCAGATCATGGACGACGCGCGCGATCTGCTCACAGAAATTGTCGATGATGCCGACACCAGCCTCGAGACGATCATTCGCGACCAGAAAAGCAGCGCGAATACCTTGCGCGTCGTCGCCATCGCCGGTGGCCTTGTCATCCTCATCGTTGTCGGCGGCTCGGTGATCACCGCTCTCAGCTACACCCGCGATCTTCTCGCGGCCCGCGCGGAAGTCGAGGCGCTGAATGCAGGCCTGGAACAGCGCGTGAGAGAACGTACGCAGGATCTCATCAACGCCAATGAGGAGGTCCAACGCTTCGCCTACATCGTGACGCATGACTTGCGCGCGCCCCTCGTCAACATCATGGGGTTCACCAGCGAGCTGGACGAGACGATGAAGGCGATCCAGGCCTATGTGCTGGCGGATGGCGAGGTAGGCGAACAGGATATTCGCAACGCGCGCCAGGCGGCGGAGGAGGACCTTCCGGAAGCGATCAGCTTCATCCGCTCCTCGACCCGGAAGATGGATGCACTGATCAACGCGATCCTCAAGATCTCGCGTGACGGCAAGCGGCCGCTCAAGCCCGAGGACATCGACCTGGAGGCGCTCCTTCAGGCGAACCTCGACACGATCCAGCATCAGGTGACTGAAGCGAACGGCGAGACGTCGCTTGAGGTGAGCGTTCCGCGGATCGTGTCCGACCGGATTTCGCTCGAACAGATCGTCGGCAATCTTCTGGACAATGCCGTAAAGTACCGCGACAAGAACCGGCCGCTGAACATCCGGATCAGCGCGGAGCACGCCCCCGCCCGGCAGGTGCGGATTTCCGTGTCCGACAACGGTCGCGGCATTGCCGCCGAAGACCACCAGCGCGTCTTCGACCTCTTCCGCCGTTCGGGCCAGCAGGACCAGCCGGGCGAAGGCATTGGCCTTGCCCATGTTCGTACCCTGGTGCGTAGCCTCGGCGGCGAGATCAGCATGTCCTCGACCTTCGGCGAGGGAACCACTTTCACGATCGTCCTGCCACAGGACGTCAGGACCATTACAAGGAGCGACGCATGAACCGCGCGACCCCGGTGACCATCATCATGATCGAGGACGATGAGGGGCACGCGCGCCTCATCGAGAAGAACATCCGGCGCGCCGGCGTGAACAATGAGATCATTCCGTTCACCAACGGCACGGAGGCTCTGGCCTATCTGCTGGGCTCTGACGGCTCGGGTCAGGAAAGCGCCGGCCGGCATCTCCTCATTCTGCTCGATCTCAACCTGCCAGACATGACCGGCGTTTCTATCCTGGAGAAGGTGAAGAACAATCAGCACACCCGCCGCTCGCCCGTCGTGGTTCTGACGACCACCGACGACGAACGCGAGATCCGGCGTTGCTATGACCTCGGCGCCAACGTGTACATCACCAAGCCGGTGGACTATGACGGCTTCGCCAATGCCATCCGCCAGCTCGGCCTCTTCTTCTCGGTGATGCAAGTTCCGGAGACCGAATAAATTGCCGAACCGTACATTCCGGGTCCTGCAGATCGATGACGACCCCGCGCTTGCGCGGCTTGTCGAAAAGGCCCTGATCCGGCTCGGATATGTTTATGAACATGCTCCGGATGCTGACAGCGGCCTCGAGCACATCGCCGGCGGCGGGATCGACGTCGTCGTCCTCGACCATTTCCTCGAAGGCGGCATCGGCCTCGGCCTGCTCGAGAAGCTGAAAGAACAGCCTTCCGCTCCGCCAGTCGTTTATGTCACGGGCTCGCAGGAGCCGCGCGTGGCCGTCGAGGCGCTGAAATCGGGTGCGGCTGACTACGTCATCAAGACCGTCGGCGACGAGTTCCTCGTCCTGCTTATCAGCGCGATCGAACAGGCGATCGAGAAGGCACGACTGCAACGCCAGCGCCTCGAAGCCGAGCGCGAGGTGCGCGCCGCGCGCGATCGTGCCGAGATTCTGCTTCATGAGGTGAACCACCGCGTCGCCAACAGCCTCGCGCTGGTCGCCGCGCTCGTGCGCCTGCAGGCGTCGGCAATTACTGACCAGCACGCCAAGAATGCTCTCAACGAGACGCAGGCGCGCATCTCGGCCATCGCAGGCCTCCACCGGCGCCTCTATACCTCGGAGGATGTCAGGTCCGTCTCGCTCGATGCCTATCTGCAGGCGCTGATCGACGAACTGGACACGACGCTTCGCGCCGACGGCCACACGGCGCAGATCCGTACCCAGCTTGAAAGCGTGCAGCTGCCGACGGACAAAGCAGTCTCGATCGGCGTCATCGTAACTGAGCTGCTGACCAACGCCTACAAATATGCCTATCCTGGTGGCAACGCCGGCGAGGTCCGGGTCATGCTGCAGCGAACGGTCGGCAATCGGGCGCGTCTGGTCGTTGAGGACGATGGCGTGGGTTGGAACGGCACCGGCACGCCGAAGGGTTCCGGCCTCGGCACCCGGCTTATCTCGACAATGGCGAATCAGCTCGGCACGACCATCTGCTATGGCGACGGCGCGCGCGGCACGCGCAGTGTGATCGAAATTCAGCTCGGCTGACCGCCTCCGAATAAAGCGTTCTCATCATGCCTCGCCGCGTCATCGCGGCGAGAACACACACGCGCGAGTTTCGCTGCAGCGTCCACAAAGTTCTCCGCCAGCTCTCGAGTCACACTTCGCCAGCTCTCGAGTCACACTTCGGCGCCGGCCCTCTAGAGCAGATTCGATTTAGTCCGGGTCATATCCCGCCGCCTCGAAGTAGTGCCGGCATTCCTGCGGGGTGAAGGCGGAGAGGCAGKCGGCGACCGCTGACCAGAGATCGTCAATGGTTCTGGCGGCGGCTTTTCTAAGCAGGGCCTTCAGCTTCGAGAAAGCCATCTCGATGGGGTTGAAGTCTGGGGAGTATGGCGGGA
>NZ_VLJG01000031.1:0-36232 GCF_007829415.1 Aminobacter sp. J44
CAGCTGCACGGGCACCGTTATGCGCGGTTCCGCGGCCTCATGAAGGTAACGTGGCAATGCCTGCTGGCAGCCGCCAGCCAGAACATGAAGAAGATCGCCCTGGCACTCACCCGCCAGCCSYGCCTGGCGGGGGCATGAGGCCCTCTCGCCCCTTCATTATCTTCACTTCGTCAGGCGCCGSCAGCGCCCCTGCGCTCTGTCATCCCGCCCAAACGAAAACCCGCCAAAAATTGGCGGGTTTGTCAGTGGTCTGAAGGGAGGCGCGGGGGCGCCTCCCTTCTCATGTCGAGCGGCGTGGCCCCGCCGCTCAAAGCACCTTCGCGGCTGCAACCTTGGCTGCGGCCTTGCGGAAGGCGGAAAGGGAGATCTCCAGCTCCTCGTCGCCATGCGAGAAGGAGACGAAATAGCGGCCCCACGGGGACGGCAGGCCGATGACGTTGTTGCGGCGCAGTTCCTCGTAGTTGATGCGCGAGGCATCGATGCGGACCTTCTGCAGCGCGTCGTCGTAGTTCACCGGAACCTCCGGCGAGAACCACAGCGAGAAGACGCTGTCGAAGCCGGCGGTCGAGACGGCGATGCCCTCGGCGGCATAAGCCTCGACGATGCCGGCGCGCAGCTTCGCGCCGAAGTCATAGAGGCCGGTCTGGTAGTCGGCCTTCGACAGGATCTCGGTGGTGGCGAGGATCGCGGCGCTGACCATCGGGTTGCCGTGATAGGTGCCGAAGCGCGGAACCGTGTTGTCGTCGCAGACCGAGAAGGCGTCGTTGGTGCCGAGCACCGCAGCAACCGGAACGCCGGTGCCGATCGCCTTGCCCATGGTGACGAGGTCAGCCTTGAGGCCGATGGTGTCGGCAACGAGACCGAAACCCTGGCGCAGGCCCGCCATCACCTCGTCCGAAATGATCATGACGCCGTGCTTGGCGGCGAGGCTGTTCAGCATCTCGACCCACTCGCGCTCCGGCTTGAGGCAGGCGGTGTTGCCGAGCAGCGGCTCGATCAGGACGGCGGCGAGCTGGTCGCCATAGGTCGCGAACAGCGAGGTCAGGTCGTCCATGTCGTTGACGCGCAGCAGCGTCACGTCCGAGCGAACCGGGCGCTCGTTGGTGCGCGCGGTCTCCGGCGAGTTGACGAGGCCGAAACGGACTTCCTCGAACCAGCCGTCATAGCCGCCGACCGACTTCGCGATCAGCTTGCGGCCGGTCTTGGCGCGCACGATGCGGTTGGCGAGGTGGACGGCCTCGGTGCCGGTGGTGGTGAAGGTCAGGCGGGTGATGCGCTCGCCGCCGATCTTGACCAGCGCGTCGGCTGCCTCGTTCTCGAGCATGTTCGGGAAGCCCGGCATCGGGCCGTTCTCGAGCGCCTCGGTGCAGGCCTTGACGATCGCCGGGTGGGCGTGGCCGAGGAGGTTCGCGCCCATCGCCATGCCGTAGTCGACGAAGGAGGTGCCGTAGCTGTCGATGATGCGGGCGCCCTTGCTCGACTTCACGTAGAAGTCGCGGCCGTCGAGCACGCCGAGCGCGCGGGCCTGGCTGGAAACGCCGGCCGGAAGGGTCTTGGAAGGCTGGTAGCTCATGGGAAACTCCGAAGAAGAGGGGGAGGAGCGGCGCGCTGGCGCCGCTCCTGAACTCAGAAGTTGAAGTAGCTCGGAATGAAGGTGGTGAGCGCCGGGATATAGGCGATCATGATCAGGACGATGACGCTCGAGACCCAGAACGGCACGATGGCGCGGGTCACGGTCCAGAGGTCGATCTTGGCGACGTTGCAGACGACGAACAGGTTGGTGCCAACCGGCGGCGTGAACAGGCCGATGCCGAGGCCGACGGTGAAGATCAGGCCGATCTGGTACGGGTCGAGACCCATCTTCACCGCGATCGGGTGAACGATCGGGGCAAGGATGACCAGCGCCGGGCCGGTGTCGAGCCACAGGCCGACGAACAGGAGGATCAGCAGGATCACCGCAACCTTGAGGGTCGGGTCTGCAACCGCGCCGAGCAGGCCGTTGGCGACCGTGTTCGGAACCTGCGCAACCGTCAGCAGCCATGCGAACGGCACGGCGACCGCCATGATGATCATGATCGCGCCCGAGGTGCGCAGGGTCTCGAGCGACACCTGCATCAGGCCCTTCCAGGTCAGCTCGCGGTAGATGAACACCGCAACCAGCATCGCCCACACGACCGCGACGAAGGAGGCTTCGGTAACGGTGGCAAAGCCGCCGACAAGCGCGCCGATGACGACGAGCGGCATTAACAGTGCCGGCAGTGCCTTCCAGACATTGACGAGGAAGGTGCTGAGCACGAAGCGCTGGCCGGATTTGGGGAAGCCGTTGCGGACGCCGACGACGTAGGCGGTGACCATGAACGCGAAGCC
Source organism: Aminobacter sp. J44 (assembly GCF_007829415.1). Taxonomy (NCBI): domain Bacteria; kingdom Pseudomonadati; phylum Pseudomonadota; class Alphaproteobacteria; order Hyphomicrobiales; family Phyllobacteriaceae; genus Aminobacter; species Aminobacter sp. J44. The sequence goes on from NZ_VLJG01000031.1 coordinate 2,368, forward strand.
GAGGAGAAGTCCTGGGAGGATGCCGGCTGCAAACAGACCACCGATCGAGGTTCCGGTGATGACGCCGTACATGATCATGACGACTGACGGAGGAAGAATAATGCCGAGAGTTCCCGATGCAGCGGTCACCGCCGCTGCGAATCCAACCGGGTAGCCGCGCTCACGCATGGCCGGGATCATGATGGTGCCGACGGCGCCGGTGTCGGCGGTGGCCGAGCCGGAAATGCCGCCATAGATCATGCCGGTGCCGACATTGACCGGGCCAAGGCCGCCGCGCATCCAGCCAAGGCATGCGTCAGCAACGGCGATGATGCGGCGGGTGAGGCCGCCCTCGTTCATGATGCCGCCGGCAAACAGGAACAGCGGGATCGAGGCGAGCGAGATGGAATCCATCCCGCGGAAGAGCTGCTGCCCGAGCCAGCCCGGCGGCAGCGGAAAGACACCGCTGTAGAAGACGGCGACGACGGAGCCCGCCAGCGCCCAGGCGATCGGCATGCCGATGATCATCAGTCCCAGAAAGACGCCGCAGAGAATGAGGAGGATCATTGGTCTTTCCGGAAGAGCTTGAGAGCCTGGTAGAACTGCACGGCGATGATGCCGGCTGCCATCACGACGATCGCGCCGTGCTGGACCCACATCGGCAGGCGCATCACCGGCGTCGGCGTGAAGGCCGAGCGCTGCAGCATGGCCCAGCCGCTGAAGAGGATGGCCAGCATGATCAGCGTGGTGATGACGTGGCGGACGATCGCGAGAATGCGCAGCGGCTTCGGCGGCAGGTTCTGGTCGAGCACGTCGATGGCGACGTTTTCCCGCGCGGCCTCGGCCATGACGGTGCCAAGCGCGGTGACCCAGATGAAGGCGATGCCGACCACCTCGAACGACCAGGCGAACTTGTTGGTCGCGAAGGTGCGCGAAATCGTCCCGACACCGGTGACGAGGATGACGGCAGCGAGCGCAAGAAGGCCCGCTGCCACCCATACCCGCGAGGAAATCTTCGCGAGTACACCCATTACTGAGCCTGTGCGGCTTCGCGAACTGCCTTCACGAGGTCAGCGCCGTATTCCTTCGAGAACATCTCGTAGACCGGCTCCGCCAGCTCGACGAACGGAGCGGTATCGACGGTGTTGATCTCGACGCCCTGCTCGGCGAGTTCGGTCAGCAGCTTCGCGTAGGTGTCGTTCAGCTGGGCGCGGTACCAGGTCTGGACGTCCTTCGCGGTCTCTGTCAGCGCCGCCTGGTGCTCCGGCGACAGGCTGTTGAAGCGCTCGCCATTCATGAACCAGAAGTTTGCCATCCACATGTAGTTGGAAACCGACAGGTACTTCTGGACTTCCGACCACTTGGCGTCGACGAAGTCGCGCAGCTCCGGCTCGGCGCCGTCAACCGCGCCCGACTGCAGCGCCATGTAGGTCTCGCCGTACGGAACGGTCTGCGGCAGGGCGCCGAAAGCCTTGACGGTCTCGAGAGCGACCGGGATCGGCGGAACGCGCAGCTTCAGGCCCTTGAAGTCGTCCGGCGTGTTGATCGGATGGACGTTGTTGGTGAAGGAGCGGAAGCCGGAGTCGAGAACGCCGACGATCTTGTAACCGCGCGGCTCGGCCATCTTGTACAGCTCCTCGCCGAACGGGCCATCGAGCACGGCGTGAACGTCGTTGAAGTCCGTGAACAGGAACGGCAGCGAGATGACCGACAGGCGCGGGTCGATCGAGTCGATGACGCCGCCGAGGCCCATGTCGATCGAGCCGTCGCCGACAGCTTCCGCGACCGGGCCTTCATCGCCCAGCAGGCCGTTCGGATAGATCTCGACGCTGATTTCGCCGTTGGTCTTTGCCTCCAGCTCCGCCTTGAACTTCTCCATCGCCTCGTTGATCAGGCTCTGGTCGGGCGAAGAGTGCGCGATGCGCAGCGTCTCAGCCGAGACGGACGAAGCGAGCGACAGGACGAGGCCGGCGGCGATGAGGGCACAACGGGATAGGGATACGGTCATGGGTTCCTCTGGGGTGGGGCGAAATTGACATTCGCAAGTAGTTGTTGAATGTATTCAATTCTGGAATGGCATTCCGCCAATGTCAATATCGGAACAGTCTTCAGTTCCGCAAGGGCATTTGACAGAGGCCGTTCTCCAACGAAAAATCAAGGCCTTGTTCGTATGTCCACACAGTTCGACCGACGCATCCTCGTCACCGGCGCCAGCGATGGAATCGGCGGCGCAACCTGCCGCAAGCTGGCGGCGGACGCCCAGGCCGCCGGCCAGTCGCTCGCGATCGCCATCACCACGACGGGCAAGAAGGGTGCCCCGGACGCCCTCATCGGCGAGCTGGAAGCACTGGGCGCGCAGGTTCTGCACGTAGCGGGGGACCTCGGGGATGCCGGCTTCTGCGTGGAGCTGGCGCGTCAGGCGCTCGCCTTCTGCGGCGGCATGGACGTGTTTGTGTCCAATGCGGGCGCGGTTGCCCCGGCAAAGCTGTCCGAACTGTCGACGGAAAGCTGGGACCGCCTGTTCGACGTCGACACCCGGCCGACCTTCCTGATCGCCCGCGAGCTTTTCGAGGCGCTGTCGGCAAGTCGCGGCAACATCGTCGCGGTCGGCTCCACGTCCGGGCTCCAGCCGCATTGCGGCCACGGCTCCTATTCGGCGGCCAAGGCGGCGTTGACGATGCTGGTGCGCCAGCTTGCCCAGGAATGGGCGCACGCCGGCATCCGCGCCAACATGGTGGCGCCCGGCCTGATCGAGACCCCGCTTACCGCCGGTGTCTATGCGAATGCCGACGTGCGCGCGGCCCGGGAAAAGATCGTGCCGCTGGGCCGCATCGGCCGCCCGGAGGATGTCGCCGAGGCGATTGCCTATTTCGCGAGCCCCGCGGCCTCCTACGTCACCGGGCAGGTGCTCGCCATCGACGGCGGCATCGCCGAGGCTGCGCTCCTGCGCATTCCTGGTCTTCCGGCTGCCACCAAGTGAGGGGCAACCACATGACGAGCGAAGCAGCGGGCTCCGAATCCCTCAACGAGTGCGACCTCTTGGTCATCGGCTCTGGCGCCGGCGGCCTTTCGGCCGCCGTCACCGCCGCGCATTGCGGGCTGAAGGTGATCGTCGCCGAAAAGGCGCCGGTTCTCGGCGGGACCACCGCCTGGGCCGGCGGCTGGATCTTCGCGCCGCGCAATCCGCTTGCCCGCCGCGCCGGCATCAACGAGCCCTACGAGAAGCCGAAGCAGTATCTGAAGGGCGTCCTCGGCAACCATTTTCAGGAAGACCGCGTCGATGCCTTCCTGCGGCACGCGCCGCACATGGTGGACTTCTTCGAGACCCACACCTCGCTGCAGTTCGAGCCCGGCAACCACATCCCCGACACCTACGGTCACATCGAGGGTGCCGGCACCGGCGGCCGCTCGGTGATCGCCGCGCCCTATGACGGGCGCGCGCTCGGCGAGATGATCCACCTTCTGCGCCATCCGCTGCGCGAGACGACCTTCAAGGGCCTCACCATCCAGGCTGGCGCGGACCTGCGCGCCTTCATGACCATGATGCAATCCTCCGCCTCGTTCCTGCACGTGACGAAGCGGGTGACGAAGCATTTCTGGGACCTTGCCCGCCACAAGCGGGCGATGCAGCTGCGCAACGGCTCGGCGCTGATTGCCCGGCTGATGCGCTCGGCCGCCGACCGCGACGTCGTCTTCCGCGTCAATTCCCCGGCGCGCCGGCTCATCGTCGAGCACGGCCGCATCGCCGGCGCCGAGATCGAGACGCCGGAAGGCGTCGAGATAATCCGCGCCGCGCAGGGCGTTGTGCTGGCGACCGGCGGCTTTACCCATGACGCAGCGCTGGTCAACGAGCTGTTTCCGGCGGCCGACCTGCACCGCACGCTCGCGGTGCCGGAGGCGACCGGGGACGGCCGCCGCATGGCGCTCGAGGTCGGCGCCGCTTTCGACGCAAGCCTTGCCTCGCCTGGCGCCTGGTGCCCGGTTTCGGAAGTGCCGTGGGAAGACGGCACGAAGGGCGTGTTCCCGCACATCATCGAGCGCGGCAAGCCCGGCATCATCGCGGTGACGCGAGATGGCAAGCGCTTCTGCAACGAGGGCATGGGCTACCATGACTACGTTACCGCTCTCCTCGAAAAGACGCGCGGCCAGCGTGCCGAAAGCTGGCTGATCTGCACCGTGGCCTTCCAGCGCCGCTACGGCCTTGGCATCTCGCGGCCCGCGCCGCTGCCGCTGGGGCCGTGGCTGCGCAACGGCTATCTCGTGCAGGCCAACACCATCGAGGACCTCGCCGAAGCCTGCGGCATCGATCCGCTCGGCCTTCGCGCCACCATCGCCGAATGGAACCGCTTTGCCCGGCAGGGGCTCGACCCGTTGTTCCAGCGTGGCTCGACGCCCTACCAGCGGCTGCAGGGCGATCCTGCCCAGCAGCCGAACCCGTGCGTCGCGCCGATCGAGACGGGACCGTTCCTTGCGCTGCGCGTCGTTCCCGGCAGCTTCGGCTGCTTTGCCGGCCTGCGCACCGACGCCAAGTCCCGCGTCGTCGACACTTCGGGCAATCCGATCCCCGGCCTGTTCGCCGCCGGTACCGACACCGCCAATGTGATGGGTGGCTTCTACCCCGCCGGCGGCATCAACATCGGCCCGGCGATGACCTTCGGCTACATCGCCGGCCGCACCGCCGCGGGCCTTCCCGCGCAGGAGGATATCGACGGGTAGGGCGTAGACCCGCCACCGTCGCTGGAGTGCCAGTCGTGCCCGCGTTTCTACGCGGGTTCTTCGCATGCCCCCTCCACCATGCTGCGCATGGTTCCCCTCCCCCGCTTCGCAGGGGAGGATCCCCCGGTCGCGCCTGTCACCCGCGTGGGTGGAAATGGAGGAAACGGACAGTCGTCGTCCGCTGGCTTCAAGCATGGACGGTAGTTGGATTACGACGGTGTACTGCTGTCAGTGACCCAGGAAGAGCAACGTCATTGAGAGCCCTGGGCCCGGTTCCTCCCCCATTTATGAGGGAGGGGGACCATGCGCAGCATGGTGGAGGGGGCGTGACAGAGCGGAGCATCTCGGAAGTTTTGTTTTCTGCGCACATCTCCACAGGCGGCACTCCACGAGCCCCCTCCGCCGCCTTCGGCGTCACCTCCCCCGCGTTGCGGGGGAGGATCCGACGTCGTGCCTTTCATGGATCGTGGTGTGTCACGGGTAATGATTGCGGTGCGCAGCGGACAATGAGGGCACGGGCGGTGAAGCCACGATGCGCAACTGGGAAACAGCGTCAGTGCCGATAACACTCTGAGGTCAATCCACCCGGATCCTCCCCCATTCATGGGGGAGGGGGACCATGCGCAGCATGGTGGAGGGGGCGTCAGAAGGCGGGATCGTTGACGATGGCGGATTCTGTTCTGGCAAGAGAGAGACCTACGTCGCTCATGCTCGGCAGTTGATCCTTCCTCTTGCCGAAAGTGCCCGCTCACACCGTCCTGATTTCGCGGCCGAGCGCCTGGAGCTTCTGGAAGGCGTCGTAGCGCAGGTAGTGGCGGGCGGCGATGTCGCCTGAGGCAGGCGTGATTTCGACGTCGAGCGCCGTCATCGCCCGCATGGCGGCGGCGATGTTGTCAAAACATTTGCCGGCAACCGCGCCGAGGATGGCGGATCCCGCCAGCACCGGCTCCTGCGAGCGCACGGCAAGCACCGGCTTTGCCGTCGTGTCGGCGATCACCTGCCGCACCAGGGCCGACTGCGCCGCGCCGCCGCTGACGACGATGCGCTGGATTTCGACGCCCTGCGAGGCCTGCACGTCGATGATCTGGCGAAGGCCATAGCCAAGGCCGAACAGGCCGGCAACGTAAAGCGCAACGAGGCTCGCCGCATCGTCCTCCATGCCGATGCCGGCAATGACGGCGCGTGCATGCGGATCGGCATGCGGGGCACGGTTGCCGAGGAACTCCGGGACGACGTGCAGGCCCTTCACCAGATCGATGACGCCGGACAGCGAGCCGTTCGCCGCCTCGATTGCCTTGTCGCCGAGCCAGGCGTTGAGCGGCTTGCCCTCTTTCTCCGCCTGCGCCTTCGTTTCGGCGTAAGCCGGGTGGAGGCGCAGCAAATGGTCGATCGCGGCGCCGGCCGCCGACTGGCCGCCTTCGTTGAGCCAGCGATCCGGCACCATTGCCGAATGGTACGGCCCCCACACGCCCGGAACAAAGGCGGGCTCGGCCGTCGTCGTCATGGTGCAGGAGGAAGTGCCGAAGACATAGGCGAGGTTTTCGGTGGCGTCGCCCGTCACGCCCACCGTGCCGATGCCGCCGGCATGGGCGTCGATCAGTCCAGCCGCGACCGGCGTTCCGGGGAGGAGACCGAGCTTGTCGGCGGCTTCGGCGGTCAGGCCGTCGGCCAGCGCCTCGCCGGGCGTGACGATGGTCTCGCCAATGCGCGACAGATCATCCGCAAGCTCGCCGAGGCCGATGAGGCGGAGATACCCAAGGTCCCAGCGTCCTTCGTGCTCGATGTAGTTCCATTTGCAGGTGACGGTGCAGGACGAGCGCGCAAGGCTGCCGCTCGCCTTCCAGGTCAGGAAATCGGTGAGGTCGAAGAAGTATTTCGCGCCGTTGAAGGTGTCGGGCCGGTTTTCCTTGAGCCACAAGAGCTTCGGCATTTCCATCTCGGGCGAGATGATGCCGCCGACATAGCGCAGCACCTCGTGGCCCGTGGCGTTGATGCGCTCCGCCTGTTCGGTAGCGCGGTGGTCCATCCAGACGATGATGTCGCGCTCGGGCTTGTCGGCGTCACCGACGGGCAGGCCCTTGCCGTCCGCGCCGATCACCACCAGCGAGCAGGTGGCGTCGAAGCCGATGCCGGCGACCTGTTCGGGCGCGGCACCCGCAAGGCGCATCGCCTCGCGAACCGAGTAAGCCACCGCGTCCCAGATCTCGGCGCTCGACTGCTCGACCATGCTGCCCGGCGCGCGGAACAGCGAGATGTCCTTCTTCGCGCTGCCCAGCAGCTCGCCGCTGAGGCTGAACACGCCGGCGCGGGCGCTGCCGGTGCCGACGTCGACGCCGATGACGACACGGTTCGTGGTTTGCTGGCTCATCTGGGTGCTGCTGGTCATGGTGCGCTTTCGGCAGTTTCCGCGGCGGCCTCTGGGATCAGAGGTCGACGCTGTTGGGAAGGATCACGAGGTCGCGGATGACGACGTTGCGCGGGCGCGTCAGCATGAAAAGGACGGCCTCGGCCACCTCGTTCGCCTGCATCAGCGAGCCATTGGCCAGCGCCTCCTCGAGCTTGGCCTTCGGCCAGTCGTCGATGAGGGCGGTGACTACCGGACCCGGCAGCACCGCGCCCATGCGGATGCCGTGCTGCGAGACCTGGCGGCGCGTGGCGTGCAGGAACGCCTGCACCGCGAACTTCGAGGCCGTGTAGACCGGCTCCCACACGACCGGCACGACGCCGGCGACGGAGCTGGTGAACAAGATGTCGCCGGTCTTGCGCTCGATCATGCCGGGCAGCACCGCGTTCACGCAGCGGAAGGCGGCGTTGATGTTGAGGTTGAGCATCCGGTCCCACTGGTCCGGATTGCCTTCCGCCGCCGCGCCGCCGACATAGGCGCCGGCATTGGCGTGGAAGATGTCGAGCGGGCCGACCAGCGCTTCGATCTTCTCAGGCATCGCCGAGACCTGCGCACCGTCGAGCAGGTCGACGACGAGCGGCTTTGCCTTGTCGCCGAACTCGGCGCAGACCTTGGCGAGCTGTTCCTCGTTGCGGTCGATGAGAACGACGGTCGCGCCGTTCTCGATCAGGATCTTCGTGCAGGCGAGGCCGATGCCGGAGGCTGCGCCGGTAATGGCGGCAGTCTTTCCTTCAAGCTTGTTGGTCATGTCGTTTCAGTCCCTTGGGTAGGTATCAGGCCCGGCCATGGCTTGCGCGCGAGCGGCGAGCCAGCGAGTCGACGATCACGGCGATGGCAAGCACCGCGCCGGTGATCATGTATCGCAGCGACGAGCTGAGATTGAGCAACGTCAGGCCGTTGGAGATGGCCTGGATGACGAGGACGCCGAGCAGCGCCGACCATGCCGAGCCGCGTCCGCCGAACAGCGAGGTGCCGCCGATGACCGCCGCCGCGATGGCGTTGAGGTTGACGTCGCCGGTGCCTGCCTGCTGGCTGGACGAGGCCAGGCGCGAAGCAGCGAACACGCCGCCGAGCGCGGCAAAGGACGAGCAGACGACGAAGGCGGTGAGCCGCACGCGCTTGACGTTGATGCCCGAGCGGCGGGCGGCTTCCGCGTTGCCGCCAACGGCAAACAGCGAGCGGCCCCACTTGGTGCGGCGCAGCGCGTAGTCCATCACCACCACGAAGGCGACGAACACGCCGAACATCCACGGCACGCCGCGGCCCTTGCCGAGATACCAGACGGCGAACAGGAGCGCGGCAGACAGCAGCACCGCCTTGAGGATGACGACGCTCATCGAGGTCGAGGAAAGGTTCGCGGCGGCGCGCTGCTGGCGGGTGCGGTGGCCGGTCCAGATCATCAGCAGGCCCGGCAGCACGGCGAGCGCATAGGAGAACCACATCGGCATGATGTAGATCTGGCCAAAGCGCACCATGCCGGAGGTGAAGGGCAGGTTGATCGAGCCTGTGGGCCCGAGGATGTAGAGCTGCATGCCAAGCAGGGCCAGCAGGCCCGCAAGCGTCGCGACGAAGCTCGGCATCTCGAAGCGGTTGCGCAGGAAGCCGTAGATCAGGCCCATGATGGCGCCGGCGGCAATGGCGCCGGCGATCGCCACCGGCACCGGATAGCCGAACTGGACCCACATGACGCCGAGAAGCGCCGAGGCAAGGCCGCTCATCGAGCCGATCGACAGGTCGATTTCGCCGAGCAGCAGCACGAAGACGATGCCGAGCGCGATGAGGCCAACGGCCGCCGCGTCAAACAGCATGTTGGTGAGGTTGTTGGGCGCGAGGAACACCGGGTTCAGCGTGCTGAACACGGCCGAGATCAGCAGCAGGCCGACGATCACCGGGATCATGCCGAGGTCGCCGGAGCGGACGCGATCGTAGAAGCTGCGCAGCCAGCCGCCGATGCCCTCGTCGTGGCGCACGCGCGTGTCGGCGCGGTCGAGCTGAGCTGCCGGAGCGCTGGTCTTGTTCGCCTGGTCCATGGTCATTCTCCCAGCGATTCCATCTTGCGGGCGGCGCGGCGCGACACCGAATTGTCGCTCGCGCCGGTAATGGCGGCGATCAGGTCCTCATGCGAGTCCGCCGGGGTGAAGACGCCGTTGTTGCGGCCAAGCCGCAGCACGACGATGCGGTCGGCAACGGCGCGCACGTCTTCCATGTTGTGCGAGATCAGGATGACGCCGTGGCCGCGGTCGCGCACGCGCTCGATGAGGTTGAGCACTTCCGCAGTCTGGGCAACGCCGAGCGCCGCCGTCGGCTCGTCGAGCATGATGATCTTGGGGTCGAGGAGCAGCGAGCGGGCAATCGCCACCGTCTGGCGCTGGCCGCCCGACAGCGAGGCGATCGGCTCGCGCACTGACGGGATGCGCGCGGCGAGCTCCTGCAGGAGCGTCCAGGCGCGGACTTCCATTTGCAGTTCGTCGAGCCGCCACGGGTTGAGCTCGTGGCCGAGGAAGAGGTTGGCGACGACGTCGAGGTTCTCGCAGAGCGCAAGATCCTGGAACACCGTGGCGATGCCCATTTCCAGCGCCTTGCCGGGGTCGGACAGCGTCACCTTCTGGCCGAGAAATTCGATCGTGCCGGAGGTCGGCTGGTGCACGCCGGCGAGGATCTTCACCAGCGTCGACTTGCCCGCGCCGTTGTCGCCGACAAGTGCCACCACTTCGCCGGCATGGACGTCGAGTTCGATGTCCGACAGCGCCGTCACGGCGCCGAACTGCTTGGAGACATTGCGAAGGCTAAGGAGGAGCTCTCCCTTTACCGTCTTTCTCTGGCCTTCTGCCATCTTGTACCATCCTCGCTGGTTCCGCGGGCGGCTGGCCGCTGCGGAAGAACCACAGCGCGGGCTGCACCTGCGCTGAGTGGACCGGCGCGCCGAAAGGGTTTTGAGCGCGCCCATCGCGCTCTTGCCTTCTCGCGCCTTGCCCCCTGGCTGCCCCGGCAAAAGTCCCGCGGGCGGGGAGGGAGCCTGTTTCGGGCTGCCGATCTTCCGGCAGCACCGGCAGAATATCATTGTTGCCGCACCGCCCGCCTCAGCGATTTTTCGCAAGCGTCATGCGGGTGCGCGGCCACTCCCCGGTCCGTTGCGGAGCCGGGGAGGGCGGTCGATCGTGAGCGTGGGTGCCTTTTCAGGGCCGGACGGCCGCGCGGCCGCCTGCTTGCCGCCCCGTCCCGTTCCGGCCTTAGCGGGGACGAACCGTGCGGGCCAGGGCGGCACGTGGCCCCGGCGGGGCCACGCCGGGGATCGGCTTAGTTGGTGATGCCGAGTTCCTTGCAGGCGTCGGCGTACTCAGCCGTGCAGACCTCGTCGGCGGTCTGGATGCCCGCGTCGAAGATCAGCTCCTTGATGTTCTCGCGGGTGACGACTGCCGGCACGAACAGCTTCGACGGGGTGTCGTAAAGCGTCGTCTCCGGGGTCGGGGTCTCGCCCTTGAGGAACGTGACGGCGACCTCGGCCGCGGCCTTGGCGACGATCTCGGACGGCTTGGAGATGGTGTTGTACTGGTCGCCGGCGATGATCAGCTGGAGAGCAGCGATCGTCGCGTCGTTGCCGGTGACCGGCGGCAGCGGGTTGACGCCGGCGGCCTTCAGCGCGGCGATCGCACCGCCCGCGGTGCCGTCATTGGCGGCGACGATGCCGGTGATCTTGTCGCCGAAGCGGGTGATCTGGCCAGCGGTCCACTCCTGCGCCTTCGGCGGAGCCCAGTCCGGCGTGTCGTACTCGGCGAGCTTCTCGTAGGCCGACTCGTCGAGCGCGCGATGGATACCGTCGCGGATCAGGCCGGCAGCGGCGTCGGTCGGCGAGCCGTTGATCTCGAGCACGCCCGAGCCGTCGGCGATGCCCGAGGCCTTCATGTGATCAACGAGCGACTTGGCGATGGCGTAGCCAATGCCCTCATTGTCGAAGGAGACGTAGAAGTCGGCAGGGGTCGCCGGGATCGGACGGTCATAGGCGATGACCTTGACGTCCTGCGCCTTGGCGATCTCCACCAGCGCGGCGGCGGCGGCCGAGTCGACCGGGTCGAGCACGATGACCTTGGCGCCCTGCGCGATCACCGAGTTGAACTGCTGCTGCTGCAGGGCAACGTCAGCATTCGCGTTCTGGTAGATCAGCGTGCAGTCGGCGCACAGCTCCTTCATCGCGGCCTCGAAGCCGGGCCAGTCATGCTCCTCGTAGCGGGTCGAGGCCTGGTCGGGCATCAGGAAGGCGACGGTCGCGGCCTCCTGCGCGAACGCGGTGGACGACATCAGGGCAGCGGCAAGGGCCGTGCCGGCAAGGGTAAAGCGTTTCATCTCATCTCCTCCGTCAATGCGCGTCGCACCCGCGACGGCCTTCAGACGAATTGTTCTTATGCAGCCGCGGCCTTCCGACAGTTCCCCATTCGTGGGGTCCCCCATCCGAAAGGATGCGCCGCACCTCCCATTGTTCGTGCACCCTGTTGTTTGTGCACATCTCGTGCGCGTTTGGTTGCACCACCGATTGCGCAACCTTGCTCAATCGATGGAGCAAAGTTGTCACTGCCCCGATTTACTGTCAAGTTCGCTTTGGAGGATTCGCACAGAAGGTATGGGATGCGCAGGAAGCAGCCGGACGCCGCACGGCGGACGACGATCTATGACATCGCCCGGCTTGCCGACACGTCGGCAAGCGCCGTCAGCTCCGTGCTCAATGGGTCTTGGCAGAAGCGCCGCATCAGCCAGCGGCTCGCCGACAAGATCCTGCAGATCGCCGAACAGGAAGGCTATGCCGCCAATGCGCAGGCAAGTCTGCTCCGCCGCGCGCGCTCCAATATCGTTGGCATGATCGTGCCGAAATACGACAACCGCTACTTTGGCGCGATCGCGGAAAAGTTCGAGGCGCTGGCGCGCGCAAGGGGGCTGTTTCCGGTCATCACCTGTACCCAGCGCGAGCCCGCGCTCGAGGTGGAAGCCGCCAAGGAGCTGATCTCGTTCCAGGCCGAGTGCCTGATCGCGACCGGCGCCACAGACCCCGACAAGCTGACGGCGCTTTGCCAGGCGGCGGGCGTACAGTCCTTCAACCTCGACCTGCCGGGTTTCGCCGCCCCTTCCGTGATCTCGGACAACTATACCGGCGCCTATCAGCTCACCGAAATCCTGCTCGACCGCTGCAAGGCCGATCTTGGCCTCGACGGCCCGCTCTGGTTCGTCGGCGGCCGCGTCACCGACCACAATACATCCGCGCGCCTCAAGGGTTTTCGCGAGGCGCATCTGGCGCGCGGCATCGAGGTGCCGGACAGCCAGGTGCTGGTGCCGGGCTATTCGGCCGACCGCGCCGAACAGGCACTTCGTTCGCTCCCGAAGTTCGACAAGCTCGGCATGTTCGTCAATTCGACCATTTCGCTCGAAGGCGTGGTGCGCTGGTACCGCAGCCTGGGCGACGAGCCGTTCCAGTTCCGCTACGGCTGCTTCGACTACGACCCCTTCGCCGCGCTTCTTCCCGGCAATGTCGGCATGGTCGAACAGGACACGACGGCGATGCTCAACACCGTCTTCGACCTGATGGACCGCCAGGAAGCCCCCGCCGAGCCGGTGCTGGTGCCGTGTATATTGAGGGGAGTGGGCGGGTAGGGGCAATTCACGGCCGGGATCATGCGCCTCCTGATCTGCTTTCCACAGCCTTGAAATTTGTGACAGCGGCGCCCAAATAACGCCCACTGGCTGCCGCATTCTGCCGGCGTTTCATAAAAGCCATTCCAACAGAAGAGAGGACTACGTATGGGCGAAATCATCGAAGCCATTACGGCCGCCCTCAATTCGGGGGCGAATGTCATCACGGCACTGCGTGACGCCTACGGATACTCGATCGAGGACCTTTCAACGACTTCGGGGCTTGCCGTCTCGGAAGTCGAGGATCTTGAGGCTGGCAACATCGACCCGGCCAAGCTTGCCCGGCTGACGGCATCGCTCGGCCTGCCCGAAGGGCTTGGCCAGCCTGAGGAAACTGGCATGCCCGCGAGGCTCGCCAGCTGATCATGCTGCACGCCGCGCGGGGGCGGCGCTGCATTCTTTCAAGCACAGGTTGAATATGAGGCGGGGCGGCGACGCCCGGCCGATCAACTTTTATCCCCCGCGTGAAGTTGATGTGGTGGAAGGTGCCGACCGCCTTGTTTCGGCCACTTCCGCATCCCTATCGTGAGGTCACGAGCAAGCGAAGAATTGCTGCCAGGTTCCTGTAACATCGGAGGAGGATACGATGAGCGGACGCATGTTCGACATGCCTGTTTTCGTGAAAGCCGAGGATGTGACAGCCGAGGAAATTGCCTCGCTGGACGAGGCGCTGTCCTTCCTGGACAACTGGCCGGTTCACCGGCGCGGACCGGTCTACGACACGGCCTACCGCGCCTGCCAGCTGGCGCTGAAGGGCGACTATCCGCTCGAGCGCGCGCGCCAGTCATTCCAGTCATTCGCCAAGTTCATGCGCATCCTGGACGAAACGCCCGCACAGGTCGCCGCCGCGGCGATCGGGGCGGGCGGAACGCGGCTCGGAAGGGCGTAGAGACACCTTCCGCCGAAGCCGCTTCAGGGCTCCCCTAGAAGTGGGCGAGCTGCCGGCTCTGGTCTGATGGCCGCCCGCACTGCGTTCAGTCATCGCCGGTTGCCCCATGCACCGGCGATTTTTTTTTGCCTTGTCATGCCGCTGGTCTTCGGGAAGCCGGGTGGATGCTCTCGATCGGAGGATGAAGGGGGGCGTTGCGTCTGTGGAGCTTTACTCCCGTGTGCTGTCCGGGAGGAGACATGGTACCCCACCCCTAACCCCTCCCCACAAGGGGGAGGGGGATTACGGGAACCTCGAAGCCTGTGCAGGCAGGACGCCTGTGACAGGGACGTGAAAAGAGACAGGGACGCGTAAAGCACGGCACGCGCTGCCAACATTCCCCTCCCCCTTGTGGGGAGGGGTTAGGGGTGGGGGTAACAGTATTTCTGCAAGTCTCGGCGGATGAGGCGGGAGTGCCTGGCTGCCGGGCCGGCGTGACGAAAGACATGCCCTGGCTCAGGATGATCCGCCCTATCCCGCCAGCCTCATCCCGTTCTGCCTTGCGATCTCCGTCAGGGCGGCGGCGAGCTCGTCGGTCGCCTTCGGGCGGGGGCGGAATTTCGACCAGTAGAGATAGGCCGGGACTTCGACGCTGTTTTCCAGCGGAATGGCGACGAGGCCGAAGCGCTCGCAGTCGAGCACCGAGAACGGGTCGAGGATGGCGATGCCGATATCTTCCGACACGAAGGACAGGGCCGTCTCGACGAAATGGATGAAGACATGCGTCTTCCGCTCCGCGCCGGCGCGGGCATAAGTTGCGTCTATATAGCGGCCGTGGGTGGTGTCGGGCCCGTAGGAGATCAGCACCTCGCCGTCGAGGTCGCCGGGCGCGATCACGTCGCGGCGCGCAAGGCGGTGATCCTTTGGCACGACGACGTGCAGCCCGCCGCTGGCAATCACCGTGCAGTCGAGGTTGGGGTCTTCGGCCGGCGCGATGCTGGTCACGCACGAGCCCTGGCCGAACAGCAGATAATCCTGGATGTCCTTTTGCGGCAGGAAATCGCAGTAAAAGACGCGCGCCGGATGATCGTCCCTCAGCTTTTTCAGCGCCTTGGGCACGAGGCGCATGCCGATCGAGGGGGTGGTGCCGAAGCGGAACACCGAGCTGTCGCCGCGCGCGATCGCGTGGATCGCATCCGACAGCCGGTCGAACTGGCCATAGACGCGGTCGACCTCGACGAAGATGAGTTTTGCTTCCTCGGTCGGCACCAGGCGCCCGCCGATGCGCTCGAACAGCTTGGTCTGCAGCTCGTCTTCAAAGCGGCGGATGGTCATGGACAGGCTCGGCTGGGAAACGCCGAGCTGCTGCGCGGCCGCCGTCAGCGAGCCGGTCGCCATGACCGTGCGAAAAACCTCGATCTGGCGTTCCTTGAGCTTTGGCCGCGGCATGTTTCCCCCCATTTGGCACTCGCCAATCGTATAACTTCGGCTTATGCCGGGCCGTTCATATCGTATTGGCGGCGCAGGGGGAATGGCGCAAATAGCAGGCGCGGGGTCCGGGCCGTCACGGTGCGCCACCAGAGGAGCAGAACGGCATGATCACGGCAAAGACGCGCCTGGTGGCGATGATCGGGCAGCCGATCGCGCAGGTCAAATCGCCGGACTATTTCAATCGCGCCTTTGCCGAGGTGGGCGCCGAGCGGGCGATGATCCCGATGGAGATCGCGCCCGAGGCCGTAGCCAACTTCGTCGAGACGGTGCGCGGCTGGGACAACCTCGACGGCTTCGTCGTCACCATTCCGCACAAGCAGGCGATCGCTGAGCTCGCCGACGAGGTCTCGCCGCGTGCGAAATGGCTGGGGGCGGCCAATGTCGTGCGCCGCGAACCGGACAGCCGGCTCGTTGCCGACATGGTCGACGGGCTGGGCTATGTCGCTGCGATCCGCGCCAACGGTTTCGAGCCGAAGGGCAAGCACGCGCTGGTGATCGGCGCCGGGGCAGCCGGCAGCGCGATCGGGCATGCGCTGTGCGAGGAAGGGGTGGCCGCGCTCGCCATCTCCGAGCTCGACTGGCAGCGCGGCGACCTTTTCGCCGACAGGCTGCGCGAGGCGTTTCCCTCCGTCGAGATCACCACCACCTGCGGCGACATCGGCGCTTACGATCTTGTTGCCAACGCGACGCCGCTCGGCATGCGCCCGAACGATCCGCTGCCGCTCGGCCGGCTGCACATTGCGGCGCTGAAGGAAACCGCGCTCGTCACCGACGCGGTGACCTCGCCGGAGGTGACGCCCTTCCTCGAGGCGGCAAAGGAATCGGGGCTGAAAATCCAGACCGGGCCGGAGATGTCGAAGGCGCAGATGGGCCTGCTGGGCCGCCACATGGGCGTGCTGTGAGGGCGCGCCGCCGCCAGCTGCCCGACAATTGCAGAACTGATTGGAAAGTGAATGACCAGGAAGACCGAGACGTTCGATGTTGTCGTAGCCGGAGCCGGCGCGGGCGGACTTGCCGCGGCGGTGGGCGCAGCGCGCCTTGGCGCGCGCACGCTGCTGGTCGAACGCTACGGCTTCATGGGCGGAGCGGCGACCAACGCGCAGGTGCTCGCCTATTGCGGCTTCTATCTGCGCGGGCAGGAACAGCGCCGCTCGGTGATGGGCGTTGCCGAGGACCTGTTGCGGGAGCTTAAGCGGGTCGGTGCCGAGACCGCGCCGATCGTCTCGAAGAGCGGCTACTGGGTGGTGATGCTCGATCCCGAGGCAACCAAGCTCGGCTTCGACCGGCTGGCGCGCAAGGCGGACGTCGAGGTGAGGCTGCACACGCGGCTGATGGGCGCTGCCGTCGAGGACGGGCGCATCCGCCGCGTAGATCTCGTCGACCATGCTGGCGTGACCACCATCGAGGCGAAGGCGTTCGTCGATGCAAGCGGCGAGGCGACGCTGGCAACGCTCGCCGGCGTGCCGCTCAGCCAGGGGGGCGGCGACGCGAAGGCCGTGCAGGCGGCCTCGCTTCCGGTGCGCATCGGCGGGGTAAAACCCGGAACCGTGCTCGACCGCGCGGTGATGGCGCAGCTGATAGCCGAGCACAACAGGACCGCGCGTCGGCCGATCCTGCGCGCCGACGGCGGCGTCCTGGTGACGCTGCCGATCACCGGCAACACCTGGTGGATGGCGATCGACCTCGAGACCGACGGCATTACGGGCAAGAGCCTGACCGAGGCCGAGTTCGAGGCGCGCGAGCTTGCGTGGGAGAATCTTGAGGTGCTGCGCCGCCATCCCGGCTTCGAGGACGCTTATCTGGTGGCGACCGGGCCGCAGCTCGGCATTCGCGAGACGCGCCGGCCGTTTTCCCGCGTCGATGTGAGCGAAGCCGACGTGCTCGAAGGCCGCCGCCACGGCGATGCGATCGCGCGCGGCAGCTGGCCGATGGAGGTGCACGAAGCGCCCGGCCGCGCCCGCTTTATCGACGTTGGCGGCGAAGGTTTTTTCGACATCCGCGCCGGCGCCATTGAGGCGGCCGAGGTGGACAATCTGCGCCTTGCCGGCCGCGTCATCGGCGCGGACGCGAAGGCCTACGGCTCCGTGCGCGTCATGGGCACCGCCTTTGCGACCGGCCMCGCGGCGGGCATTTCCGCCGCACTCGCCGCCACCGGCGGCGGGGATCTCGCTGCGCTGCAACGCGCGCTGCGGGAGCAGGACGCGGAGATTTAGCGCCGTTCAGACCTGGCAGCTGGCACCAGGTTCTCCTGGGGGATAGCAGGTCCGTACCCATTCAGCCGGCGCGGCTTCCGCGCGTTCTGATCCGCAGGCTTGAGGTCAACGTTCCGGCCTGGATGCCACGGTCAAGCCGTGGCATGACGAAGCGGAGAGGCGGGGAGACACGGGCAAGCGCGGGTTACGTTTGCGGAAAACGCGGCATGCGGGATTTCCTTTGCCCGTCTTCCCCTCGTCACCCTCGGGCCTGACCCGAGGGTCCATGCCTGAATCTCTCCGGTGGTGTGCGTGGCATTCGCCACACGCCCCGGATCCTTGTGAGCGGGGTGCACTAACCCAAGACTAGGCACTCGCCCTCACTCTCCCCCAAGCAATCCCCTTCCGATCGCCGCTTCCTCGTCGTCGTCGGGCAGAGCTTCGTCGCTGTCCTGGTAGGGGTTGTCGTCGTCTTCTTCCAGCGGCTCGGTGGCTTCCTCGTCCTCGTCATAGCGGAAGTCGCCGTTCTCAGGCAGGCTGTCGGGCAGAACCTCGCCCTCGACACCCTGGAGATCGTCCCAATCGGGCTGTTCGAGGTCCGGGCCCTCGAGCTCCGGATCCGGCAGGTCGGGATCGGTGTCGATGTCCTCGAGGTCGGGGTCGGGGTGCAGGCGGTTCGGGTCGCGCGGGGTCATCTCATTCTCCACATCTGGCGGGTAACTGGCGCCTGAGCAGGCCAGACTGCAGGGGCGTCGACTAACCGGATGCGGACCGGAATGTTCCGCGCCTGTCCGCTCACGTTTTTCAGGTCGGGTTTCGGGGCGTGCCGGCGGTGCGGGACGGAACGGACGCCGCGTCTCGCGGGTTATCGGCGGGAAGGGAGAACTGCCGTGACCTTGCTGATCGATCCAAGAGAAGAGTTGTGGGAAGACTGGCCGGGCGAGCATCGCTCCCGGCTGAAATTGCTGCTGTCGGCCGGCCGTACCGAAAGCGCCGAAATCACCCTCGGCATGGCGGCGCTCGACCCCGGCGAGGAGCTGCCGCTGCACAGCCACCCGCAGGCCGAGACCTGCATCGTGCTGTCGGGAAATGGCAGATTCGAGGTGGAAGGCGAGACGACGCGCGTTGAGGCGAGCCAGATCGTCTTCATCCTCGGCAATGCGCGCCACCGCATCGTCAATGATGGCGACAAGCCGCTGACCTTCCTGTTCGCCTTTGCCGCCAACAGCTTTGACGACGTCGGCCACGTCTTCGGCGACACTGAGGAAGCGAAAGCCGCCGGCCACCACCTGCCGGTGACGAGCGACCCGAAGCTCAACAACCCGGATGCAACGCCCGGCACCGGCATGCTGCCCGACATCGGCAGCAATGATCCGAACTCGCAGCCGTCGGGTTAAGCCCGAAGAAAAGGCGCGGCAGCCTTCCAGCCGCCGCGCCCCAAGCGTTCGACTCGTCGCCTTCAGAACATCGCTTGCGGGATGACGAGGGCGATCTGCGGGAAGATGACGATCAGGAACAGGCACACCGCCATCGCGAACCAGAACGGCAGCACGCCCTTGAAGATCGTCGACATCGGCACATCCCTGGCGATGCCCTTGACCACGAACACGTTCATGCCGACCGGCGGCGTGATCATGCCCATCTCGATCATGATGACCGCAACCACGCCGAACCAGATCGGGTCGAAGCCCATCTGCATCATGATCGGGTAGAAGATCGGCACGGTGACGACGAGCATCGCCAGACCGTCCATGAACATGCCGAGGATCAGGTAGGCGACGACGATCAGGAACAGGACGCCGTAGGGCCCGAGGCCCATCGTCGTCATGGCCTCGCCAAGGCGCGCGGGCAGCTGCGTCATCGACAGGAACGGGTTGAGCACCGCCGCGCCGATGATGATGAGGAACAGCATCGCCGTGGTGCGGACCGTATCGCCGACCGCCTTGGAGCCGGTCGACCAGTTCAGCTTGCCGGTGAACAGCGCCATGATGAGGACGAGGCCGGCGCCGATGCCGGCTGCCTCAACCGGCGTGAAGACGCCAAGATAGATGCCGCCGATTGAGATGATGATGACGCCAAGCAGCGGCGCGGCGCGAAGGCCCGCGGCCATCTTCTCGCTGAACGGGATGTAGGCGCCGCGCGGACCCGCCTCCGGATTGCGCAGCGAGATGATCGTCACCGTCGCGATGAACAGCGCGGTGAGCAGCAGGCCCGGCAGGATGCCCGACATGAACAGCTGGCCGATGCTCTGCTCGGTCAGGATCGCGTAGATCACGAAGCCGGTCGAGGGCGGGATCAGGAAGCCGAGCGTGCCGCCGGCGGCAACCGCGCCGGTTGCAAGGCCCGGCGCGTAGTTGAAGCGCGCCATCTCCGGCAGCGCGACCTTGCCGATCGTCACGGCCGTTGCCACCGACGAGCCGCTGACGGCCGAGAAGGCGGCGCAGCCGAGCACCGACGCGGAAGCGAGACCGCCGGGCGCCCGCCCGACCCAGGCGAAGGCCGCCTCGTAGAGGCCGCGGCTGAAGCCGGCGACCGAGGCGATGTTGCCCATCAGGATGAACAGCGGAATGACGGTGAGGTTGTAGTTGGAAACGTGCGAGAAGGCTTCGGTGACCATCAGCGCGTTGGCCGAGCGGAAGCCGTTCAGCATCCATGTGCCGAAGAAGCCGACGGCGAGCATCGCCATGCCGACGGGCATGCGCAGGATGAGCAGCACGAACATCGCGCCGATGCCGAGAAGCCCGATCGAGAAATCAGTCACGGCCGCGGGCTCCTGTTCTGAAAAGGTCGATGATCTGCAGGGCCAGGATGACGGCGTAGGCCGCCGAGCCCAGCGCCATCAGCCCGTAGAAGGGCCAGAACGGCAGCCGCAGCATGTTGGACAGGTCATTGTATTCGAGCGCCTCGCCGAGCTTGACCCAGGAGCGCCAGGTCAGCAGGTACATGAGGTACACGCCAACGGCGCGCGAGAAGATGTCGCCGAGGAAGCGGCCCCACTTGCCGATATGCTCGTCGAAGACGTCGACGCGCACATGCTCGTCACGCTGCGCGGTGGCGGCGAGCGCCAGCATCACCAGCGGAATGGAGACGAGCTGGATCACCTCGTTGCTGCCGAGGATCGGCGCGTTGAAGACATAGCGCGTGATGACGCCGACGAAGGTCATCACCAGGACGATCGCCAGCGCGACCGCCGAAAGGGAGGTCAGGGAGCGGAGCGCCCACTCGACCGGAGTCGAGTGGGCAAGACCCTGCTTCCTTTCCGTTGCCGGAGGAAGATCAGTCATTCTTCAGCGCTTCGACATAGGCGCGCGCCGGCACGCCCGTTGCCTCGACCTCGGCGATGACCTTCTCGATCACCGGTTCGGACGCGGCATTGAACTTGGCAACCTCCTCGTCGGAGAGGCTGATGAGTTCCTTGCCTTCCATGCCGACGAACTCTTCCTGCGCCTTGTCCGACACCTCGACCCAGGCAGCGTGGCCGTTGCGCGCCGCATCCTTGCCGGCCTCGAGAACCGCCTTCTGCTGGTCTTCGGTCAGCTCGTTGAAGCTGTCGCGGTTCATCACCAGGAAGAACTGCGAGGTCGCGGTGTCCATGCCGACGGTGACGTATTTGGTCACTTCCGCCAGGCGGAACGCGGTGAGCGCCGACATGTCGATCATGGCGCCGTCGATGACGCCTGTCTGCATGGCGTTGTAGATCTCGGTCGCCGGCATCGACACCGGCGAGCCGCCCCAGGCCTCAAGCACGAGGCCGGCATTGCGCGACGGCACGCGGATCTTCAGGCCCTTGAGGTCCTCGAGCTTGCGGATCGGCTTGCTGGCGGTGAACAGCACGCCCGGCTGGTTGTTCCACAGGGCGAGCAGCTTGACGCGGCGGTACTCGGGATCGAGCATCTCCTGGGTCTCGATGATCTTCTCGATGTCGTTGATCGGATCGATCACGCCCGGCAGCTCGCTGAGCAGCGTCATCGGGAAGGTCGAGGCGGTGTAGCCCGGCAGGGCGAAGACGATGTCGGCGACGCCGTCGACGGCGCGGTTGTACTGCTCGGCCGGGCCAGGCCCGAGTTCGCCGCCCATATAGGCCTTGATCGTCACTTCACCGTTGGTGGCCGCGGAAATCGCGTCACTCATCGGCTTGTAGACGCGCTCGAGCGCGAAGTGGGTCGGCGGCTGGAAGTCCGCGAGCTTGAGTTCCTTCGCCAGTGCAGCCGGCGCAGCCAGCAAGCTTGCCGCCATCATCGCTGCGGTAATCATTTTCGGAAACATGCGTGCTCCTCCTTGCGTACATGCAGGGCAAGACGCTGCCGGAGCGAGCAGGAAACGGGAGTCTCCCTTTCCTAGGCCGGGATGATCCCACCTCTCGCGCGCGGCGCCTTACCCTTGCCTGGGTGACCATCACCCGGGCCCCTCCCTCGGAACGCGTAAACAGCTTATCCCGATCGGCGAAAGAAGAACCCGGACCAGAAGTGCTGGCAAGAGCAAGCGGCTGCTTTTGGATGGGTCCAACCAGCATTTGAAAGTGGAACATACGCATTTCTTATGGGGCGGGCCGCGCGGCTCTGTCCTGCCGCTGCGTCAGATCTGGCCGTTACTGACCCTTGGGTCGCGCGGACCATGATGATGCCAGGCCCGCGTGAGGAATCACCTCGCGACCAGCGAGGAACCGGGGGAAAGGCCAGAACGAAAAAGGCCAGGCGCGGGGCCTGGCCAAGTTGCTATGGACAAGTAATCGGCGGGGGGAGGTGGAAAAMCGCCGCAAGGCACGTTCAGGGAGAATGGAGGAGCGTGCCTGACGTGCCAAACCGGGCCGGAACGATTTTGCTCCGCCAGGATCGCCGGTTCCATGGCCGGGGACCGGGGATCGGGCACGCTTCTTGTGATCCCGCTCCGCGCCGTGGAGGGAAAGCGGGGCGGGAGGGGAGCCGGATCCTGTCCTCGATATGTCTGACGGGACGGGGCGTGATCAATCTCTATCTGCACCGTCGCGATGCTTTGCCGTTCCGGCATGGATCCTCGGGTCGAGCCCGAGGATGACGAAGTTGAGATGGACGCACGAAGTTGCGGCGGTTGCCGAGACGAGGCGTTACCAATCCTTTTCTGGCACTTCCTCTTCGCCTTCCTCGGGCTTGAGCCGAGTATGACGACGGGAGGAGCGGCTGCTCCGGGAATGAGTCTATTGTGCCCCGCCGTGTTCTGCCTCACCGTTGAACTATGCCTATCCCCGCTTTCCGATGTTGAGTAGGCCGAGTCTCGCGCCCACGTTCCAGCCTTCGTCATCCTCGGGCTTGACCCGAGGATCCATGCCGGAACCTGTGGATGCAAGCGCGTCGCCGCCGCCTCTGCAGCGCCCGGACACTCCCCCATTTATGGGGGAGGGGGACCATGCGAAGCTTGGTGGAGGGGGCGTGTTCCGCTCACCTCCGTATTTGAGGCCAGAAGCCTTTTCTGAGGCGGTGAGCGCATCAGCCCCCTCCGCCGCTTTCAGCGGCACCTCCCCCGCTCCGCAGGGGAGGATCCGGGGCGCCGCGATTACCCCGCCGTCTCGAGCCGTGGCGACATCGGATCGGCGATCCGGTGCGCCTGGAAGGTGTCGGGCAGCGGGGTGAGCTCGATCGTCTCGACGATGCCGGCAAGGTTGAAGGCGTCGCCTTCCGCGAATTTGCGCGCATCCTCAAGCGAGCGCGCTTCCAAAATGCCGAAATTGCCGGCCGCCTCTCCGCTCTCTGTCAGGATCGCCGAGCCGACCAGCACCGAGACCAGCCCGTTGCCGCCGGAGCCGGCCCAGGCGCGGTGCGCCGGGCGGTGTTCGTCGCGGGCGGCGTCCTGTCCTGCCTTGTGCAGGCATCGCATCAGCACGAACATCGTCTTACGCCGCGTTTTCGAGGACGACCATGCCCGCGCCGGTCATCGAGGCGGGCGCGTAATAGTGCTTGTGCACGAGGTCGACCTTCTCGTTCATCGCCGCGCGCATCACGAGCCACATGATGAGCTCCGCGCCTTCCGAGCCGAACTGCTCGACATAGTCCTCGCGGGTCATGTTGCGGTAGTGCTCGGGATTGGCGGCAATGCCGTCGAGCCAGGCGCGGTCGGCGTCCTGATTGATGAAGCCGGCGCGCGCACCCTGCAGCTGGTGCGACAGGCCGCCGGTGCCGAGGACGACGACGCGCTCGTCGGTCGGCCACGACTCGATCGCCTCGCGCAGCACCTTGCCCATCTCCCAGCAGCGCTGCGGCGTCGGGATCGGATACTGGATCGTGTTGACCCAGATCGGCACCACCTTCACCGGCCACTTTTCCGGGCGGCCGAAGAACAGCTCCATCGGCACCTGCATGCCATGGTCGACCTCGATTTCGCGGCAGACCAGCGGGTCGAAATGACGCTCAACCAGCTTGTCGACGAAGTGCCAGGCGAATTCGGTCGCGCCCTCGAAGGGCGGGATCGCGCGCGGGCCCCAGCCCTCATCGACCGGGTTGTAGCTGTCGGCGACGCCAACCGCGAAGGTCGGCACGCGGTCGAGGAAGAAGGTGTTGCCATGGTCGTTGAAGACGACGACGGCGATGTCCGGCTTTGCTTCCCTGACCCACTCCTTGCCAGCCTCGTAGCCGTCGAAGAAGGGCTTCCAGTCGGGGGTGTCGCGCAGGCCCTTGTCGAGGGCCGCGCCGATGGAGGGAACGTGGCTGGTGCCCAGCCCGCCAATGATCTTAGCCATGTGCTGCGCGCTTTCCGAGGCGATGGTAGAGGAAATCTTCGTGGCTCATGCCGGCCTGCGCCGCGCCGATCCGGGTGATTGGCGTCGGGTCGATGGCCGAGATCTTCAGGATGAAGAACAGATTGCCGCCGAGACGGACCATTTCGTGCCAGTCGCGCGACATGACGGCTTTCTTTTCCTCTTCGGTCAGCCCGAAGCGGTCGAGATAGGCTTCCTCGTCGGCCTTGAAGGCCTCGCGATTGGCCGCCTGGCCAAGCGACATGGCCATCTTGTTGATCCTGTAGCCCCTGATCGAGCCGTTGCGGTCGAACAGGGGAGTATCCGGAATGCTCTGGTTAGCCATTTCAGTATCCAAACCTGCGTTGGAGCCATTCGACGATCCGGGAGGTGACCGCCTCTGGCTGTTCCACCGGCGCGAAATGGCCGGCATCCTCGATGATCGCGAGTTCCGCGTCGGGAACCGCGTCGGCGATTTCCTGGTGCTGCGCGACCGGGCTCCAGCCGTCCTGGCGGCCGGTGAGCAAGAGGATCGGGCAGCGGATTTCGGGAAGGTAAGCGGTGGCGTTCGGGCGGCCGATCAGGGCGCGGATCTGGCGCTCGTGAACCTCGGGGCCCGCGCGCAACACCATTTCCTTCAGCCGCGCCACCAGCTGCGGATCATTGCCGCTGCGCTCCGGATGCATCATCGGCGGCAGCCAAACATCGGCAAGCTCGCCCATATCCTGGTGGCCGAGCGCGATCATCTCGTAGCGCTTGGGCAGTTCCGCCTCGCGCTTGGGGCCATGGCCGGTGTTCGCCAGTACCAGCCCGCGCACGCGGCCCGGGGCTATCCGCGCCATTTCCAGCGCAACGCGCCCGCCCATCGAATGGCCAACGACGATCAGCTCGCCGTCCGTCTCCGACAGCACTCTTTCGGCCATCGCGGTGATGGAATCGTCGCGGGTGACATCTGCGTGATGCGCCGGCAGCGGCGCGGCCTCCGCCACCGCCTGCCAGACAATGGCATCGGAGACGAGGCCGGGAATGAGAACGAGCGTGGTCAACGAAACTTCCTCCAACTGAGTTGGAGATACAGGCTGTATACAGGAACGTCAATCCAACGGGAAAAGGTGCGTGAATTTTTCCTGCGTGTGCACAGGAACGGCGCTTTCTGTATTCACGGCGGCCGGATGCTGCCGGCAGGCGCGATAGAGGATGCGTCCGGCGCCGGGGCGGTTCAGAGGGAGAGTGTCGGGCGGCGCGATGGTGCTGACTTGAGGGGGAGGGTTTGCGATGTGGCGGACCCGTGTCCGTTGCACCTCGCCGTGCGTATCACCAGCGTTCCGGCATGGATCCTCGGGTCAAGCCCGAGGATGACGAAGGTTGAGATGTAGCTCTCAACGATTAGGCCGCACCGACCTTCCGACGACGGTGCACGGCCCGGCTGTTTGCCAACGAGGATGTGCGACCCGGCCTGCCCGTTGTGCGAACCCGTCCCCGTCTTCGTCATCTTCGGGCTTGACCCGAAGATCCATTCCGGAACAGCGACCCTCCGCCGGCGGGCCAGGATGAGACCTGCAGGTGCACGCACCGCGAGTTATTTCCTCCACTCGCCGGCCCTGCAGAAATAGATCCCAATGTTGAATGTCATTCCGTTTTGTGAAAAGGATGAGCGACCATTTGCATTCCGGAGACATTCATGACCAGCCAGAGCCGCGCGGTAGAAGAGGTGGACCTGCTCGTATTCGGTGCCGGAGCGGGGGGTATGACCGCGGCGCTGACGGGCGCGATCAACGGCCTCGACGTGCTGTTGTGCGAGAAGTCCGACATGGTCGGCGGCACGACCGCAACCTCCGGCGGCACCACCTGGATCCCCGGCACCAGCCAGAGCGAGCGCGCCGGCGTGCCGGACCGTGTCGAGGATGCCGACGCCTTCCTGAAGTCGGTGGTCGGCAATCGCGGCGGCGACGAACTGCGCGCGGCTTTCCTGGCATCCGGCCGCGCCGCGGTCGACATGCTCGAACGCGAGAGCGAGGTGAAGTTCACCGCCGCGCAGGCGCATCCCGACTATCTCGGCGGCCACCCGGGCGCAGCCTATGGCGGCCGCGCGCTGGTGCCCGACATGTTCGACGGCCGTCTGCTCGGAGACGAGTTCCGGCGCGTGCGCCCGCCGCACCGTGTCTTCATGGGCCTTGGCGGCATGATGGTCGGACGCGGCGAGGTCGCCTCGCTGCTCAACCCGTTCTCCAGCCTGCAGAACCTCAAGGTCACGCTCTCCGTCGTCCTGCGCTATTTCGCCGATCGCCTGAAATATCCGCGCGGCACGCGGCTTTTGATGGGCAACGCGCTGGTGGCGCGGCTGTACTACAGCCTGCGCCAGCGCAACGTGCCGGTTCTGTTCAACGCCCCGCTCAAGGAACTCATCATCGAGGACGGCAAGGTCGTGGGCGCGCAGGTGTCGACGCCTGAAGGAACGCGCACCATCCGCGCCCGCCGCGGCGTGGTGCTGGCCACCGGCGGCGTCGCCTGGAACCGCGAGCTGCGCCAAAAGCTGTTTCCGAAGGAAGTCGCCATGCGCTCGCAGGCGCCGGAGCCCAATACCGGCGACGGCATTTCGATCGCGGTCAAATCCGCCGGCGCAAGGCTCGATGATGGCCATGACAGCCCTGCGCTGTGGATGCCGTGCTCGATCATGAAGCGCGAGGACGGCACCGATGCGGTGTGGCCGCACATCATCCTCGACCGCGCCAAGCCGGGCCTGATCGCCGTCGGCCCTGACGGGCGCCGCTTCGTCAACGAGTCCGACAGCTATCACGACTTCTGCATGGGCATGATCCGGGCAGGGCTCAAGGAGGCCTGGCTCGTCGTCGACGACGCGTTCATCCGCAAATATGGCCTCGGCCTGGTCTTCCCGGGCGCGAAGAAACTCGGCTACTTCCTGAAGAAGGGTTATGTGACGAAGGGCGCGACGCTCGCGGAACTCGCGCAGAAGATCGGCGTCGACGCGGCGAACCTGCAGGACACCGTCGAGCGCCACAACGGCTATGCCGTTACGGGCGAGGACCTCGAATATGGCCGCGGCACCAGCGTGATGAACCGCTTCAACGGCGATGCCGAGGTGAAGCCCAATCCGTGCATGAAGCCAATCGAAGCGGCGCCGTTCTATGCGCTCAAGGTGCAGCCGCTGGACCTTGCCTGCAGTGCGGGTCTTACCTGCAACGCCAACGGCCAGGTGCTTTCCGAGGCAGGCTCCCCGATCGAGGGCCTCTATGCCTGTGGCAACGACATGACGTCGCTGTTCCGCGGCACCTATCCCGGCCCCGGCACGACGATCGGCCCGGCCATCGTCTTGGGCTGGCGAATCGCGCAGCATCTGGCCAACAAGCTTCAGGACTGAAATCATGCCCCATCCGATCAGCCTTTCCTTCCTCACCGTCTTCGATGTCGGCCCGCTCGAGGCGATCCGCATCGCGGCCGAGACCGGCTACGATTGCGTTGGCCTCAGGTTGCTGCCGGCCGCGGCGCAAGGTGAGGAGCCCTATCCGCTGCTGACCGACGACGCGCTGCTGGCCGAAGCGAAGGCGCTGCTTTCCGGCACCGGCATCTACGTCTCCGACATCGAAATCGCGCGGCTGAAGGAAGGTACGGACGTGAACACGTTTGCGCCGTTCTTCGAGCGTGGCGCGGCGCTTGGCGCGAGGAACGTGCTGGTCGCCGGCGATGACAGCGACAAGGCGCGCCTCACCGACACCTTTGCCAAGCTCTGCGAGCTGGCGAAGGGCTACAACCTCACCTGCGACCTCGAATTCATGCCGTGGACGGGCGTCAAGGCGCTGCCGGATGCGCGCGACATCGTGCTGGCGGCGGGCCAGGAGAATGGCGGCGTCCTGATCGACGGCCTCCACTTCGACCGCTCGAAGTCGCGGCTCGAGGATATTGCGACGATCCCGGCGTCGCACATCCACTATGTGCAGATGTGCGACGGGCTTGCCGATTATGATCCGTCCGACGAGGGGCTGATTTACGTCGCGCGCAATGCGCGGCTGTTCCCGGGCGAAGGCGCGATCGACCTTGCCGGGATCGTCCGCGCCATTCCTGACGGCACACCGCTCAGCGTCGAGGTGCCGAAGCGCGAGCTGGCGCAGACCGTCAGCCCGGTTGAACGCGCGCGGATGGGACTTGAGGCCACCAAGCGCGTCATCGAAGCCGCCGGCCGGGCCTGAGGTCGAGGATAAGAACGGGCAGGGGCGCCGCCGGCCCCCTCCTTACCTACAACTCGTACTTTGTCAGGTCAGCGGTGATTGCCTCGCAGGCCTCTGTGATCTCGTCGGTCATCTGCGCGAGATTGTTGCCGACGAAGCGGAAGGCGGGGCCGCCTAGCGCGATGCAGTAGGCGAGCCTTCCGCCCGAGAAGATCGGCGCGGCGACGCCGCTCACGCCCTCGTCGCGCTCCTCGTTCGACACCGCATAGCCCTGCCGGCGCACGCGCTCCAGTTCCTTCTCGAGCAGGCTTTTTTCGGTGATCGTGTTCGGCGTGTAGGCGACAGGCGTGAACAGCTTGAACATCTCCTCCAGCTCCTTCGGCGAAGCGAAGGCGAGCATCACCTTGGCGCCGGCGGTCGCCGGCCAAGGCAGCGTGGTGTTGCGCAGGTAAGGAATGCGCACGTGATGGCGGCAGTCGATGCGGTCCACGGGGACC
Organism: Aminobacter sp. J44; assembly: GCF_007829415.1. NCBI lineage: Bacteria > Pseudomonadati > Pseudomonadota > Alphaproteobacteria > Hyphomicrobiales > Phyllobacteriaceae > Aminobacter > Aminobacter sp. J44. The sequence continues at coordinate 31,081 of NZ_VLJG01000031.1, forward strand.
AGCTCCGGCCCGATCAGCTCGCGCAGCGACGTGAATTCGCCGAACTTTTCCGACAAGCGTTCCAGCCAGGGCCGCGCAATGCGCATCACCGTCGTGGTGCTCTTGGCGACGCGCGCCAGCTCGACGACCTTCGCCGACAGCTGGAAGCCGCCGTCGCGGTCCTCGATGATGAGGCCGTAATGCTTGAGGCTGTTGAAATAGCGGTAGATCGTCGAGCGCGGCATGTTGAGATGCTTCGCCAGCTCCGTCGGCGTCCACACCGGATGCGCCGCGTCGAAGGCGAGCAGAATCTCGATGGCGCGATCCGCCGTCGAATTGGCGCTGACAGCCTTTTCCATGGCCTTGTTCTTCCCTGGCATTCCTTCCCCCGCACCAAATTGCGACAATTTCCATATCAACTTTCGGTCACAAACGGCAAGATCTCTTGCCTTTGGGGTCCGGCTCGCGTAATTGCCCTCGACCTCTCTCTTTTTGTGAGAACATGTTAATCACAAAATGAGGAGACAACTTGGAGGAGTCGTCTTGATTCAGAGCCTTTCTTTCACCCGCCGCGCACTCATGGGTGCCGCCCTCGCACTGACCGCCCTTGCCGGTTCGGCCGCTGCGCAGGACAAGTATCCGAGCGGCCCGGTCACCATCGTCGTGCCGTTCGCGGCCGGCGGCACCACCGATGCGATCGCGCGCCTCGTCGCCGAGGAGCTGCAGACCCGCTGGGGTTCGGCCGTCGTGGTCGAGAACAAGCCGGGCGCCGGCGGCGTGATCGCAACGCAGGCCGTTGCCCGCTCCAAGCCGGACGGCACGCAGATCCTGTTCAACGACATCGGCATTGCCCTCAACGAGGTCACCATGCCGAGCCTGCCGTACAATCTGAAGGAAGACCTGCGCCCGGTCGTCACCGTCGGCGAGTGGCCGCTGGCGTTCCTGGCCGGCTCCAACACCGGCATCAAGACGATGTCCGAGCTCGTCGAGCGCGCCAAGAACGAGAGCCTCGCGCTCGGCACCTTCGGCCCGGCTTCCTCTCCGCACCTTGCGGGCGAGCTGCTCAAGTCGGTCGCCGGCATCGACATCAAGATCGTGCACTTCAAGGGCGTGAGCCCGGTCATCCAGGCGATGGCCGCTGGCGAAGTCCAGCTCGGCGTGTTCGGCGTCGGCGCCGCGGCCGGTGAAGTCGCCAAGGGCACGATGAACGTGCTCGCGGTCGACTACAAGTCGCCGCTGATGCCGGAAGCCCCGACCTTCGCCGAGGCCGGCGTCGACGGCCTGCGCGCTATCGCCTGGTGGGGCGTGTTCGTCCAGAGCCAGACCCCGGACGAGATCGTCAACGAGATCAATGCCGGCGTGAACGAGGCTCTGACTTCCGAGCGCGTCGTCAAGTATCTCGACACCAACGGCTACACCAAGGTCGGCGGCGACGGCGCGGCGCTGCAGCAGCGCGTCGACGACGCGGTCTCGCTGTGGGGCCCGCTGGCCGAGAAGGCCGGCATCGTCTCCAAGTAAGACGCGCCAGCGAACTTATTAACATCCTACCCGGATGACGCAGCGGCCGCCCCATGTGGGCGGCCGTTTTGTATGTGAGTTGCGATATTCATTATTGCATTTCGAGATTACGTTTATCATAAGACGGACATCGAATTTCGAGCCAAGCTCGCGCTATCGGGAGAGACATCATGGCCCAGCAACCTCAATTCGACGCGGACGTCATCATCGTCGGTGGCGGCCCTGCCGGTTCCACCCTCGGCAACCTGCTCGGCACCTACGGGGTGCGGACGCTGATTCTTGAGCGCGAGCCGGACATCATCGACTATCCGCGCGCGGTCGGCATGGACGACGAGGCGCTGCGCGCCTTCCAGACCACGGGTCTCGCCGAGCCGCTGCTCAAGGACATGATCCAGAACACGCTGCTGCGCTACCACCACTCCAACGGCAAGATGTTCGCCGAGGTGGGGCCGAAGGCAAAGCCGTTCGGCTGGCCGCGCCGCAACCTGTTCATCCAGCCGTTGTCGGAGAAGGTGATCCGCTCGGGCCTCGCGCGCTTCTCGCACGTCAAGGTGCTGACCGGCCATGAGGTCGAGACCTTCAGCCAGGACGACGAGGGCGTGACCCTCAACGTCAAGACCGCCGAAGGCACCAGGGTCATGCGCGCGCCCTACGTCGTCGGCTGCGACGGCGGCAAGTCGACCGTGCGCAAGGGCCTCAACATCAAACTGCTCGGCGACACCCACCCGTGGCGCTGGCTCGTCGTCGACCTCAGGAACGACGACCGCTTCGAGCCCTATTCGGCGATCTACTGCGATCCTAAGAATCCCTACATCGTCATCGATCTGCCCTACGGTCACCGCCGCTTCGAGTTCCGTCTGCGTCCCGAGGACACCGACGAGAAGATGTCGAACCCGGAAGAGATCGCGCGCCTGCTGCGCAAGCGCCTCGGGCCGGACGAGAAGCCGGACATCATCCGCGCGCGCATCTACACGCACCACTCGCGCATTGCCGAATCCTTCCGCAAGGGCCGCATCTTCATCGCGGGCGACGCCGCCCACCTGCAGCCGCCGTTCTTCGGCCAGGGCCTCAACTCCGGCCTGCGCGACGTGATGAACCTGTCGTGGAAGCTCGCCATGGTCGTCCAGGGCAAGGCTGACGCCAAGATCCTCGACAGCTACGAGCAGGAGCGCCAGCACCACGCCGAGCAGATGGTGAAGTTCGCCACCGGCATCGGAAAGTTCTACGCGCCCTACAGCTACTTCACCGAGTACTTCCGCAAGGCGTTCTTCTGGTGCGTCCATCGCCTGCCGGCCCTGCGCGACTACGTGCTGCAGATGAAGTTCAAGCCGATGCCGTTTTACGAGAAGGGCATCGTCGACCACTCCAATTCGGGCGGCAAGTTGCTGGTCGGCCGCATGATGGTGCAGCCGAAGGTGGCCGATGCCGAGGACAGGCCGATGCTGCTCGACGATGCGATCGGCAAGGGCTTCGCCGTCATCGGCATCAACGAGGACCCGGCGGCGCAACTGTCGGCCCCGGACCGCGCCTACCTGCAGTCGATCGGCACGATCGTGCAGATCAATCGCTCGCGCCGCGGCAAGGTCGGCTGGAGCGCGCATCCGGACACGCTGGTGCTGGATGACCTCGACGGCGTCTTCCGCGACATGCTGCTGAAGGCCCCGAAGCAGAAGTTCTACATCCTGCGCCCGGATCGCTACGTCTTCGCGGTCTGCGACCGCCACGAGCTGCCGGGTGCGGTTGCGCGCCTTCGCGCGCAGCTCGGCGAGCAGCGCCACGTCGAATACCGTATGGCTGCGGAGTAATCTGATGACCGGCATGACACCCCAGGACCACCGGGAATGCGGCCTCGCCCTGTTCGAGGCCGAGAAGTCCGGCAAGCAGATCGGACTGCTCTCCCAGCGTTTCCCGCAGATGGACCTCGACGATGCCTATGCCGTCCAGGACGCGATGCTGGCTGCGCGTGACGCAGCCGGCTTCCGCCGCATCGGCTGGAAGATCGGGCTGACCTCCCGCGCCATGCAGGAGGCGCTGCAGATCACGACCCCGGATTCGGGCGTGCTCTACGACGACATGCTGTTTGCCAACGGCGCGTCGATCCCGGCGGACCGCTTCATCCAGCCGCGCGTCGAGGCCGAGATCGCCTTCATCCTGAAGGGCGACCTCGAGGGCGCGAACCTCACCCGCGAGGACGTGCTCGCCGCAACCGACTATGTCGCGCCGGCGCTCGAACTCCTCGACACCCGCATCATCCGCAAGGACCCGGCGACCGGCGCGATCCGCAAGGTCACCGACACCATCTCCGACAACGCCGCCAATGGCGGCATCGTGCTTGGCGAAGGCCGGTTCGATGCGTCGAAGACGGACCTGCGCTGGATGGGCTGCATCCTCAAGCGCGACGGCATCGTCGAGGAAACCGGCCTTGGCGCCGGTGTGCTCGACGATCCGGTCACCGGCATCATCTGGCTGGCGGCGCGCATCGCCAACTATGGCGGCAAGCTGTCGGCCGGCGACATCGTCTTGTCCGGCTCGTTCATCCGCCCGGTCGAGGCGCCGCATGGCAGCCGCTTCGTTGCCGACTACGGCCCGTTCGGTGAGGTGCGCTGTGACTTCCTCTGAGAACGCGACCCGCGCACCGGTGAACGAGTTTCGCGCGGCGCTGAAGCGCGGCGAGGTGCTGACCGGCTTCTGGCAGGGGCTCACCTCGGCCGAGACCGCCGAAATCAGCGCCAGGGCAGGTTTTGACTGGCTGCTGTTCGACGGCGAGCACGCGCCGAACGACATGGCGATGCTGCGCGACCAGCTGCGTGCTGCCCAGGGCGGCACGGCGCATCCTGTCGTGCGCGTCGTTGCCGGCGAAGACTGGATGCTGAAGCAGGTGCTCGACATCGGCTTCCAGACGGTGCTGGTGCCGATGATCGACACCGCCGACCAGGCCGAGCAGGCCGTGCGCGCCTGCCTCTACGCGCCGGAAGGCAAGCGCGGCGTGGGTGCCGCCCTTGCTCGCGCCTCCGATTTCGGCCGCCGCTCGCAGTATCTTGCCAGCGCCAATGACGAGATCTGCATTCTTCTGCAGGTCGAGAGCGTGAAGTCGGTCGAGAACCTCGACGAGATTTTGAAGATCGAGCGCATCGACGGCCTTTTCATCGGCCCGGCGGACCTTTCCGCCGACATGGGCTATCGCGGCCAGCCGACGCACCCGAAAGTGCGCAAGGTGATCCGCGAGACGACGCGAAAGATCCGCGCCGCCGGCAAGGCGCCGGGCATCCTCCTGGGCACGCCCGAGCACGTTGCCGAGGCGCGCGAGGACGGGGCGCAGTTCATCGCTGTCGGCTCCGACGTCGGCGTCTTCATGCGCGCCGTCACCCAGCTTGCCGAGCAGTACCGCAGCCGCTGAACGCGGCTGCTTTCTTTTTCTTTTGTAGCGAGACAGACATGCTGCCCCTGAAAGATCCGGGACTTTTGCGCGACAAGTGCCTCGTCAACGGCGAGTGGGTCGAGGCCCGCTCGGGCAAGACGGTGGACGTGACCAATCCGGCAACCGGCGAGCTGATCGCCTCCGTGCCGTCGCTCTCGGCCGAAGAGGTCGAGGAAGCGATTTCGGACGCCGACGCCGCCTTCCGCCCCTGGGCAAAGCGCCCGGCCAAGGAGCGCT
>NZ_VLJG01000032.1:0-35665 GCF_007829415.1 Aminobacter sp. J44
AGGGTGTCCTTGGAGACGTCGCAGCCGATGAAGTTTGGGTGTAAGGTCATGGGGCCTGTTCCTGTGGTGCGAGGTCTGGGTAAGCAGCCTCGTGCAACTGTTCAGGTTCAAAGCAGCACTGCGGGAAGGGGCCAGGCCATGCCACGGTCTGCTTTCCCAAGCGGAGGCGACCAGGATCCCCTCGGCCTCCTTCCCGCAACCATTCTACACCTCCGCAAACACACAGGATCCCCTGCTCGCGCCCGCTTCGCGGGCTTGGCGGGGATGACGAAGAGAGGATCGATTGGGGGCACTGCGGCTACGTGGGGGAAACCATTAAGCCTTTGGAAACCCTAAAGGCAGCACCCATCAACCTCGTCATGCTCCGAGCATCCATGCTTGAACGTCTGGGCCATGCGCCTTCGGCGGACGCAGGCGATCGCCTTAGCGGATCAGAACAGCTGCAGGTGCTCCATGAGCCCCCTCCACCATGCTTCGCATGGTCCCCCTCCCCCATAAATGGGGGAGGATCCGCGGCGTGCCAGTAGCTATCTCGCGCCTAGAAATCCGGAACGCAGTTGGGGATTGGCAGGTGACATTCCGATAACCAGAGAGCCGAAGCCCGGACAACAGGGGTGCTCCCTATCAAATGGCACGCCGCGGATCCTCCCCTGCGAAGCGGGGGAGGTGGCGCGAAGCGCCGGAGGGGGCTCCTAGGAAGGGGCGCGTAAGGGTTTCTGCTTTCCCGGCTGGCAGCTAGCTCTTACTGCGGAGGGATAGTTCAGTGCTTGAGAAACGGCAGTGCCGGCGGTTTAGGCCGGCATGTAGGTCGCCCGTTACACCGTCACCCGCTCCACCTCCTCGAGCTCTTTCGCCGCTTCGGCGAGGATTTCGTAGCTGCGAACCCGGGCATGGTGATCGAAGATCTGCGCGGTGACCATCACCTCATCGGCGCCGGTGCGCTGGGTGAATGCCTTGAGGCCCTGCTTGACCGTTTCTTTCGAGCCGACGATGGCGCAGGAGAGCGTGTGCGCCAGCACCGCCTTCTCCGGCTCGCCGAGCGAGGCGTAGTAGCCCGGTTTCGGCGGCGGCAGCTTGCCCGGCCGCCCGGTGCGCAGGTTTACGAATGCCTGCTGCGTTGACGAGAAGAGCAGCTCTGCTTCCTCGTCGGTGTCGGCGGCTGTGACGTTGAGGCCGAGCATCGCATAGGGCCGCTCGAGATATTCGGACGGCTCGAACCGCTCGCGATATAGGGCGAGCGCGTGTTCCATCTCCGCCGGCGCGAAATGAGACGCGAAGGCGTAAGGGAGCCCGAGCATCGCCGCGAGCTGCGCGCCGTAGAGGCTGGAGCCGAGGATCCAGACCGGCACGTTGAGCCCGACGCCTGGCACGGCGCGGACGCGCTGGCCCGGCTCTTCCGGCTTGAAGTAGTGCAAGAGCTCGACGACGTCGTTCGGGAAGGAGTCGACGCTGGCATTCATCGCGCGGCGCAGCGCATGCGCGGTGATCTGGTCGGTGCCGGGCGCGCGGCCGACGCCGAGATCAATGCGGCGCGGGTACATCGCCTCGAGCGTGCCAAAAGCTTCGGCAACCATCAGCGGCGCGTGGTTCGGTAGCATGATGCCGCCGGCGCCGACGCGGATCTGGTGGGTGACGGCTGCGACCTGACCGATCAGGACGGCGGNCCCAGCCGTTCGGCGTTGCGGGCAAGGTCGAGCGTGTTTGCGAGCGAGCGGGAGACGTCGCTGCCTTCCGGCACGGGCGAGAGGTCGAGGACGGAGAGCTTTATCATAGTACCGATATAGGACCTGCGGCGCGCAGCTCCAAGCGCAGCTGCGCCGGGTTACTCCGCCTCGTCGACCACATGCAGCCGCAGACGCGGGCTGACCTGCGTCGCAGCGGCGCGGGGCTTTTCCTCTGCGGGAGCTTCCGCGCCGAGTTCCAGCGCCTCGATCTTGGCGCCGCGCTTGGTCAGCTTTTCGGTCGAGGTCAGGATCATGTCGACGTCCCGCGAAGCCTGCGAGAAATGCGCCTGCAGCTTGCGCACACGCTCGTCGAGCCGCGCCACGTCCTCCATAAGCCGCACGACTTCGGCCTGGATCAGGTGGGCCTGCTCGCGCATGCGCACGTCCTTGAGCACGGCCTGGATCACCTGGATCGACAGCATCAGCAGCGAGGGCGAGACGATGACGATGCGCGAGCGGTGCGCGCGCTGGACGAGGCCTTCAAAATTCTCGTGGATCTCGGCGAAGATCGATTCCGACGGCACGAACAGGAAGGCCGTGTCCTGCGTCTCGCCCTGGATGAAGTATTTATCCGAGATCGCGCGGATGTGCACTTCGACGTCGCGGCGAAAACTGCTTTGGGCCGCCTTGATTGCCTCTGGATTGCCGCTCTGGTTCGCGTCGCGCATCGCGTTCCACGATTCCAGCGGGAATTTTGCGTCGATCACGAGGTCGGGCGCGCCGTTCGGCATCTTCACGAGGCAGTCGGGACGGTTACCGTTCGACAGCGTCGCCTGGAATTCATAGGCGCCGTGCGGCAGGCCATCGGCGATGATCGCCTCCATCCTGCTCTGGCCAAACGCGCCGCGCGTCTGCTTGTTGGAGAGGATCTGCTGCAGCTGCACGACCTGTCCGGCAAGCGACTGGATGTTCGACTGCGCGGTGTCGATGACGGCAAGGCGCTCCTGCAGTTTTGCAAGGTTCTCGTGCGTCGACTTCGTCTGCTCGGTGAGCGACTGGCCGAGCCGGGTGCTGAGCCCGTCGAGGCGCTCGCCAAGCACACGGGTGAGCTCCGCCTGGCGGCTGCCGAACACCTCGGCGATCGTCCCCATCCGACCCTGCATCTCGGCCTGCGCGCGGGCAATTTCCGCCATGCGCGAATCGAACTCGCGGGCCCGTTCGGCTGCTTCCGCCGCCGCCAGCACGCGCGCGTTTGCCGAGCGCCACAGCCCGATCACCAGCATGAACAGCATGACGACGAACAGCGCGCCGCAGCCGAGCAGCACCTGCCCGAGCGTGATGGTCGTGGCGCCGAGCTGCGCCAACGGCATCGAAAAGGCGGACGAAACTTCGTTCATCGCGGAACCATAGACGATTCGAGCCGCATCGATAAGATCAAAACGTGAACATCGCCGCGAAAACCGTTGACGCCGCCGGGGCGGCGCATTACCTGACGCGCATGATCCTTCCGCTCGTCATTCTTCCCGATCCCCTTCTTCGTCAGGTCTCCGCGCCGGTGGAGCGTATCGACGACCACGTGCGCCGCTTTGCCGACGACATGCTAGAGACGATGTACGATGCTCCCGGCATCGGCCTTGCCGCCATCCAGGTGGGCGAGCCGCGACGCATGCTGGTGATCGACCTTGCCAAGGAAAACGAGCCGAAGGCGCCGCAGGTCTTCATCAACCCGGAGATCGTCGCGACCGGCAACGGCGTGTCGCTCTATGAAGAAGGCTGCCTGTCGATCCCGGACTACTATGCCGAGGTTGAGCGCCCGGACACGGTGACGGTGAAGTACCTCGACCTTTCCGGCAAGGAACAGACGATCACCGCCGACGGCCTGCTCGCCACCTGCCTGCAGCATGAGATCGACCATCTCAACGGCGTCCTGTTCATCGACCACATCTCGAAGCTGAAGCGCGACATGGTCGTGCGCCGCTTCCGCAAGCTGGCGAAGGACAAGGCCCCCAAGGTTTCCGCAAAGGATCCGAAGGCTTCCGGCCGGCTCGCATCCTGATGAGCCGGGCGCCCGCATCCGCGCTGCCTGACATCGCAAGCTGAGGGCGAAAACCGGCATGGAAGCGCCCGCGCCCTCAGGTCACCAATCGGCTGCCGAACCGCTTGCGAGACTTCCCGGCTTTGCCCAGTGGGCGCTGGTGCTTTCCCTCTCGGCGCTGTTCTTCGTCATCATCGAGCTAGTCGGCATGCCGGCTGCCGGGCTGATTGGCCCGATGATCGCGGGCGTCGTCGCCGGAGCCCATGGCGCGACCATTCGCGTTCCGCGCCATGTGTTCGCGATTGCCCAGGGGATCATTGGCGTCCTGATTGCCGGTACGATCCAGCCGGAGATCCTTGCGACCATCGTTGCCGACTGGCCGCTGTTCCTTGCCTTCACCCTGTCGACGCTCGCTGCCTCCAGCTATCTCGGCTGGCAGATCAGCCGCTGGCGCATTCTGCCGGGCAGCACCGCGATCTGGGGCGCCGCTCCCGGTGCCGCCTCGGTGATGGTCATCATGGCCGACGCCTTCGGCGCGGACTTCCGGCTCGTTGCGTTCATGCAGTATCTGCGGGTGATGATGGTCGCGGCGGTCGCGGCGATCACGGCAGCCGTCCTCGTGCCGGATGCGGCTGGGCACGTCGTCGAAGTCGACTTCCTGCCTGTCCTGCGGCCCGTCGATTTCGGCCTGACCCTGGCCGTGATCTGCATCGGCGCTGCGCTCGGTGCGTTGCTGCGCCTGCCGTCGCCTTATTTCATGGGCGTCCTGATCCTGTCGCTGGTCCTGCATTTTGGGGCAGGGCTCAGCTTCCAGCTTCCGCCATGGCTGCTGCTGATCGGTTACGCCTGCATCGGCTTGAGCATCGGCCTCAACTTCACCCGGCCGATCGTGCGCCATGCGGCGCGGGCGCTGCCGCAGGTGCTTGGCTCGATCGCGCTGCTGCTCGGCTTCTGCGCCGGCATCGGCTACGTGCTGAGCCGGACGCTCGGGATCGATTTCCTCACCGCTTACCTTGCCACCAGCCCCGGCGGCATGGACTCGATCGCGATCATTGCCTCGGCCTCGGAGAACGTCGACATGTCGTTCATCCTGGCGATGCAGATGGCGCGGTTCCTGATTGTGATGATCTTCGGGCCGGTGATCGCCCGCTTCCTGGCGAAAACCGCGCCGGAGTGACCGGCGCGGTTTAAAGGTCAGATCTCGATGACGAGGTAGGAGCCTTCCTGGCGAACGTCGAAGACGTCGATCTTGTAGGGCCCTTCGACGATCTTCGCGCCGTCCTCGACCGACAGCTCAAACTTCTTCACGCGCGTGCGGCGCGGGTCGCAGTAGGACTTGCCGGTCTTGAGGTCGAATTCCCAGCCGTGCCACGGGCAGCGCACGAACTCGCCATGGCGAGTCATGCGCGCTTCGCCCGGCTCGTCCGCCTCGGCGAGACCGACGATGGCGCCGCGGCAGAGGCTTGCGCCCTCGTGCGGGCAACGGTCGCCGATCGCGGAATATTCGCCGTTGACGTTGAAGATCGCGATGTCGCGCCCGGCCACCTCAACGCGCTTGGATGCGCCCGGCTGAATTTCATCGGCGCGGCACACCACGTACCGCCGTGCCTTGGTTTCTGCGTCCATTATTCCAGTCCGTAAAGCTTGCAGGCATTGCCCGCCAGGATCGCGTGCTTGAGGGCCGGGTCGAGCGGCACCTTGAACGCGTATTCGGGGTGGTCGAAATCCCAGTGCGGGTAGTCGGTCGCGAACATCAGCTTGTCGTCGCCCATCCAGTTCAGGATGTCGTAGAGGTCGCGATTGACCTCGGGCTCCTCCATCGGCTGCGTCGTGAGCCAGACATGGTCGCGGATCTGCTCGGACGGCGCGCGCACGACGTGCGGGACTTCCTCGCGCATGCGCTCCCACTCGCGGTCCATACGCCAGCCAAGCGGCGGCAGCCAGGCAAAGCCTCCTTCGACGACGACGAGTTTGAGGTTGCGGAACCGCTCGAACACGCCCTCGAACACCATGCTGGTGATCGCGGTCTGCGACGCGTTCGAGAAGGCGAAATGCTCCTCGAGGTAGAACGACGTCCATCCGGTGCCGGTATTGGCGCGGGTGCCGTAGGCGGCCGAATGCATGCTGATCGGCAGGTTGTAGTGTTCGGCGACCTCGTAGATCGGCCAGTAGCGCTTGCGGCCCGCGGGCTCCAGCATGCGCGGCGTGATCGCGATCTGCACGAAGCGCTTGTCCTGCGCGCGGGCCTCGATCTCTGCGACTGCCGCGTCCGGATCCTCCTGCGACACGCAGATAGAGCCGCGCAGGCGCTTGTCGGCTTCAAGCCACTTCTCGACCTGCCAGTCGTTCATCGCGGAAGAGATCGCGGCTCCGAGCCCCTGGTTGAAGGTCGCGCCGCCGGGTCCCAGCGCCTGCAGGATGCCGTAGTCGATGCCGAGGCCGTCGAGGAGTTGCTCCTGCAGGAAGGCCACGTCCGACGCAGGGGGACCTCCAGCCGGAGGCCAGGCGTCGCGGCGCATGCCGTTGCCGGGCGTGATGCGCGGGTAGGGCATCGCGCCATAGAGCGGGCTTGCCGTGCGGATACCGAAGTCGCGAACATGCTCGCGCCAGCGCAGCGGCATGAACTTCGTCATCTCGTCGCGCGACTTCATCGCCGGGTGGATGTCGCAGTCGACCAGCTTCACCTTGTTGGCGTTGGCAAGGTCCACTTCGCGGGTCATCTCATTCATGGCTACACCTCCAGTCGAGGATAGGTTGCGAGCGCATTCTCGCGCGCGGCCTTCGCGGCGAGTTCCTCCGGCAGGTTAGCCGGCCAGTACGCGACATCGATGCGGTGGTCGTGCGGATAGTCGCTGGAGAACAGCAGCATCTCGTCACCGCCGAGATGGGCGATGGCGCGTGCGGCCTGCGCGGGATCGGCGGGGCCATCGAATGGCTGCAGGGTCATGCGCACCTGCTGGCGCATCAGCAGGGACGGCATCTCCTTGACCCACGGCACCTCGATGCGGACGCCGCGCCAGTCCTTGGACATGCGCCACATCAGGCTCGGCATCCAGGTGACGCCCGACTCGGACAGCACCACCTTCATCTCCGGGAACTTGCCGAGCACGCCTTCGGCGACGAGGCTGCCGACCTGGTTGGCAAAGCCCTGCGTCTGGTGGACGAAGTCCTCGACGAGGTAGCTGTTGAAGCCGCTCTGGGTGGGGGCGTGGCGATAGGTATTGCCGGCGTGGATGTTGAGGGCAAAGCCGTGCTTCGCCGCTGCCTCGTAGATCGGCCAGAACCGGCGCTGCCCGAGCGGGTTGTCGCTCATGACAATCGCCATGATCTGCACGAAGCGGTGGTCCTTCGCGTAGGCCTCGATCTCGGCAACGGCCGCTTCGGGATGCTGGAACGGCACCACCAGCGAGGCGCGCAGGCGCGGGTCGCGGTCGAGCCATTCGGCGGCGAGCCAGCGGTTGGTCGCCTGGCAGATCACCTGCGCGAGATAGGGATCGAAGATGGCGTGGACGCCGGACGCGACGTTGAGGATCGCGGCATCGAGCTTGAGCGGATCGAGAAGGCCCTTCGCCAGCGAAGCGGCATCGGCGTTGCCGGCCTCCGGGGCGGGGCGGTTCGGCCGCAGCGTCTCCGGATAGCCGCTCATCTCGAGATGGTCGATCTCGCGCGTGGTAAAGATCTCGCGCCAGTAGTCGGTGACGTAAGGCGCAAGGTCCTGACGCCGCGGCGAGCGCGGGTGTACGTCGCAATCGATGGCGCCGAGGCCTGCGATTGGCAAGGTTCCAGCGCGCGGGCGGCTGGCGCTGGCGACAGCTGAAGTCATCTGGTTCGGTCTCCTCCTGGGGCGGGAACTGTCCGCTCCCGTCAAAGCGCACGCGGGGCGTGCGCACTTCCTCCACCTGTTCCGGATTGTGCCGCATTGATCTTTCGAGAAAAAGCCCCCATTCATGCAGAGAGTTTTCGCAAATCACGAAAGCGGAAGGGGAGGCCGGTTTCTTGGATACGCTCGATAACATGCGCACCTTTGTGGCGGTGGTGCGCGCGGGAAGCTTTTCCGCCGCAGCGCGCGCGCTCGACACCGTGCCGTCGGTTGTGGCCAAGCGCATCGGCCAGCTCGAGCACCGGCTGAAGACGAAACTGTTCGAGCGCTCGACCCGCAGCCTGGAGCTCACCGAAGCCGGCGCGCATTACCTGCGCCGCTTCACGCCGCTGGTGGCGGAGATCGACAGCGCGTTTCGCGAAGGATCGTCGGTGGCGCAGGGACTGAAGGAGCGGCTTCGCATCAAGGTGCCGACGACGCTCACCGTCAGCCATTTCGGCGATATGCTGACCGACTTCCAGAAAGAGAACCCCGGCGTGCGCATGGAGGTGCTGCTGATGGACCGGTCGGTGAACCCGGTGGAAGAGGGGTTCGACCTTGCCCTCGGGGCGCTACCGGCGACCTATGCCAACGTCACCGACATTCCGCTCTGCCGCCTTCGCCGCGTGACCGTTGCCTCGCCCGGCTATCTCGAGAAGGCCGGCAGCCCGAGCCACCCGCGGGACCTTGCCCACCATTCCTGCCTCAGCTACCTCGCCACCGGCACGATCTGGCGCTTCGAGGGCGCGCAGGGCGGCATCTCGATCGACGTGCCGAGCACCTTTGGCGTCAATGACAGCCACGTACTGCTCAGCGCGCTGGAAAAGGACCTCGGCATCGCCATCCTTGCCCGGCACATTGCCCGCGACAGCATCAGGGCAGGGCGGCTGGTCGAGATTTTGACCGACTATCCGGTGCCGGACCTTTGGGTGCGCGCGCTGGTGCCGGAAAGCCGGCGCCACAACCCGGCGGTCGAGGCGTTGCTGCAGTGGCTGATCGACCGCTCGCAGCCGGTTTCTCCCTGGGATCGCGACCACGGCTAGCCCTAGCGGAACCGTAGCAGCTTCAATATGTTCTTCCGGAAATGGCTACGCGTTCCCGATCCCGTTCCCCCGCCACGGCCTCCGGCCGCGCCCTTCGCGACTTTGGCCGCGCGGCGGGCGGCGCGCTGCTCTTTTCCCTGCCCATGCTGATGACGATTGAGCTGTGGGAACTCGGCTTCTACCTCGACCGCGGGCGGCTGATCACGCTGATGCTGGCGGCGCTGCCGATGCTGTTCTTCCTGTCGCGGCAGATCGGCTTCGAGAAGACGCGCAGCTGGCGCGACGACGTCATCGACGCGCTGATCGCGCTGGGCGTTGCCGCCGTCACCAGTTCGGTGCTGCTCGTCCTGTTCGGTGCGATCGGCAAGGGCATGTCGGCCGACGAGATCATCGGCAAGATCGCCATCCAGATGGTGCCGGGCGCCATCGGCGCGCTGCTCGCCAAGAGCCAGTTCGGCGACACCGGCGATGAGGATGGCGCGGAGAGAGAGGAAACCTACGGCGGCGAGCTGTTCCTGATGGCGGTCGGCGCGCTGTTCCTTGGCTTCAACATGGCGCCGACCGAGGAGATGATGCTGATCTCCTTCCGCATGACCGAGTGGCATGCGCTCGGCCTCGTCGCGCTGTCGCTCGCGCTCATGCACGGCTTCGTCTTCGCCGTCGGCTTTGCCGGCGGCTCGGAAGTCTCGCCCGAGGAATCGATGTGGAGCGCCTTCCTGCGCCTGACGCTGCCGGGCTACGTCGTCGCCCTGTCGATCAGCCTGTTCCTGCTGTGGATCTTCGCCCGCACCGACGGCATGTCGTTCGGCGACGCCGTGATGGCGATGGTCGTGCTGGGCTTTCCCTCCGCAATCGGCGCGGCCTCCGCGCGCCTCATCCTCTAGGTTACGCCATGAGCCGCCGGCCCCTGAAACGCCCCCTCATCGAATGGATCTTTGGCGCCTTTTCCGCCGTGCTGGTCGTCGCGCTGGTCGGGTTCCTTGCCTGGGAGGCCGTGTTTGCGGGCTCACGGCCGCCTGAGCTTGTTCTGGAACTCACTTCGGTCGAGCCGGCGGGCAGCGGCACCACGGTGAAGATCGCGATCGTCAACCGGGGCGACGAGGCGGCCTCCGCCGTCATCGTCCAGGCCTCGGCTCAGGATGCGTCAGGTGGTGAGCCGCTGCAGAAGCAGATCGAGTTCGACTACGTCCCCGGCCATGGCACCCGCTACGGCGCGTTCATCATGCCGGGGAAGGTGGAGGCTGAGGGGATCAGGATTGAGATCGGCGGGTATGCGGAGCCGTAGAGGGGGGGCATGCTTGTTTGCATTCCCGTCGCTGGAACAAGGTCAGCGACGTTGTGGAAATTGCAACGCTCATCCACTATATTGATCGCAAAGGATTGGGCATTTCCCGGTCGACAAAGGAGCCTTGGATATCCGAGGCTCCTTTGTTTTTAGGCGTTTGACTACGGAAACGTCTTCAATCCTCGAATTTTCGAATGAATGATGTCGAACGCCCGGTTGGGCTGCTCACGCCGAAGGCACCTCAGTCCAATCGGGCGAGCGGTCAGGTCCGCAAGCTGAAGGCCCACCGAGTTCGATGACTTCGGAATGAAGATCGGCGCGAAACTGAAATTGCCAAAGTCGGTTCTTCGGTAGCCCCACTGACCTTGATTTCCTGCTATCCGGAGGAATTCAAGTTCGAGGCTGTCGTCCTCGACCCTCCCTCGACTTTCGAAGACGACATGGACGGTCTTTCCTTGTTCGTCTTTGCGTTCCAGGAGCCCATGAAGTTGCTCCATGCAAAAGCGCAAGGCGATCTCATAGGGGTTCCACGGATTCGCGTAGCGCCTTCGATGCATTTCCTTGTCGATGACGGCGGCGAACAGGTCGAAGGGAACATCAGCCATCAGCGTGTTCAATCGATCGTAAAAGCGCGCTCGTATATCGCGATCCGTCCTCAGAAAGGCGAAATCACCTCGGGATTTGCGGATGTCATGCTCGTGCAGGATGACCGCGTCATGACCCCAGAAATCGAACTTGAATTGTTGGACTGCGGGAATGACCTGCTCGATGTAGGATGCCTTCGCGATCACGCAGAAGGTCAGTACGAATATTGGGTACTCGGGGTCGATTGAAAGCATCCCATGGTCGCCGCTCTCGTCGGCAAACACAATGTAGTCGCTGAACTGCATGGTATCCCCCAACCCACGCGTCCGATGCAGCTGTCGATAGCTGCGGATCTTCTTATAGTTCTAGGCTGTGATCTTCCGCAGGAGAATGCAAGACACAGCACTCGCTGCGTCTGCGAAAGCGCAACGGTGAAAAAAGGAGAAAAGATTGAAACTGGTGCCGCTGATAGGACTCGAACCTACGACCCCATCATTACGAATGACGTGCTCTACCAACTGAGCTACAGCGGCCCGGCGTCGTCCGTTGCCCGGACGAAAGTGAGCGCGTGATAGCTTCATTGCGCCGGAAATACAAGCGGTCAGTTTCGGCCTTCCGCAAAATTGTCCGCAGGCTTTCCCCATAGACTATTTCGTTTGCTGAGTTACAGTTTCGGCACGCCCGCGCCGGGAGGAGGTCCCGGCGCGGCGCATGATCTGGAGGAGATTCATGTCGGAAGTTTCGATGGTCGTTAACGGCCGAAAAGTGTCCGGAAACGTCGAAGACCGGACATTGCTGGTGCATTTTCTGCGTGAGCACCTTGGGCTGACGGGCACGCATGTCGGTTGCGACACGTCCCAGTGCGGTGCCTGCGTCGTCCAAATGGACGGCAAGGCGGTCAAGTCGTGCTCGATCCTCGCCGCGCAGGCGTCGGGTTCCGAGATCCTGACGATCGAGGGCCTCGCAGCCACTGTCGATGCCGACCTGCATCCGGTTCAGGCCGCGTTCCGCGAGCATCATGGCCTGCAGTGCGGCTTCTGCACGCCGGGCATGATCATGGCCGCAACGGACATGATTCGCCGCCATCCGGAAGGCCTCGACGAGCAGACGGTGCGCGCCGAGCTCGAGGGCAACATTTGCCGCTGCACCGGCTACCACAACATCGTCAAGGCCATCCTGGCCGCGTCAGAGGCCATGCGCGGCAGCGCCCAGCAGCCGAAAGAGACGGTTGCCGCCTGAGCATGATCAAACCGGGTGAACGAGGGAGGAGGCACAGGCCCGTTCATCGCTGATCGTCAGGTCCAGGCAACCGGCGGTTCACCCATACCCACGATTCTCTCGGTTCCGGAGGAGAACTTTTATGGGAGTTGAAGGCATTGGAGCGCGCATAGCGCGCAAGGAAGACAAACGCTTCATCACCGGCACGGGGCGGTACGTAGACGACATGGTCGTCCCCGGCATGAAGCACGCGGTGTTCGTCCGCTCGCCGCACGCACACGCAGACATTCTCAACATCGACGTTTCGAAGGCCGAGGCCATGCCCGGCGTGATCGGCGTGCTGACCGGCCGCCAGCTCAAGGCCGACGGCATCGGCAACCTCATCTGCGGCTGGATGATCCATTCCAAGGACGGCACGCCGATGAAGATGGGCGCCTGGTCGCCTCTGGCCGTGGACCGAGTCCGCTTCACCGGCGAGGCCGTCGCCATCGTCGTCGCCGAGACCAAGGGCCAGGCGCGCGATGCCGCCGAAGCCGTAGAGGTCACCTATCAGGAGCGCGAGGCGGTCATCTCGACCGTGGAGGCGCTGAAGCCCGGCGCGCCGCAGCTGCACCCGGAAGCCGAAGGCAATTTGATCTACGACTGGGAGATCGGCAACGCCGCCGAGACGGAAGCCGCGCTCGCCCGCGCCGCCCACATCACGAAGCTCCAGATCGTCAACAACCGCCTCGTGCCGAACGCCATGGAGCCGCGCGCCGCGCTCGGCGTCTATGACAAGGCCGAGGACCACTACACCTGCTACACGACTAGTCAGAACCCGCACGTCGCGCGCCTCGTCATGAGCGCGTTCTACAACATCGCGCCGGAGAACAAGCTGCGCGTGATCGCGCCGGATGTCGGCGGCGGCTTCGGCTCGAAGATCTTCATCTATCCGGAGGAGATCGTCTGCCTGTGGGCGTCGAAGCGCACGGGCGTACCGGTGAAGTGGGTGGCCGACCGCACCGAAAGCTTCCTCACCGACGCGCATGGCCGCGACCATGTTACCGAAGTGCAGCTCGCCTTTGACGCCGACCACCGCATGATCGGCCTCAAGGTCGACACGATCGCCAATTTCGGCGCCTACATGTCGCTGTTCTCGTCGTCGGTGCCGACCTACCTCTACGCGACGCTGCTGTCGGGCCAGTACAACCTGCCGGCGATCCACGCCAACGTGCGCGCGGTCTACACCAACACCGCACCCGTTGACGCCTATCGCGGTGCGGGCCGTCCCGAGGCCACGTACTTGCTTGAGCGTGTGGTCGAGACGGCGGCGCGCGAGCTCGGCGTCTCGCCGGCGGAACTGCGCCGCAAGAACTTCATTCGCGAGTTCCCGCACCAGACGCCGGTCATCATGAACTACGATGCCGGCGACTACGAAGCCTCGCTGAACGCGGCGATGCAGGCAGCCGACTGGAACGGCTTCGAGGCGCGCCGCGCGGAGGCAAGGGCACGCGGCAAGCTGCGCGGCATTGGCATGAGCTGCTACATCGAGGCCTGCGGCATCGCGCCGTCGGCGGCGGTGGGCTCGCTCGGCGCCGGTGTCGGTCTGTGGGAGTCGGCGGAAGTGCGCGTCAATGCGGTGGGCACGATCGAGGTGCTGACCGGCTCGCACAGCCACGGCCAGGGCCACGAGACCACCTTTGCTCAGTTGGTTGCCAGCCGCTTCGGCGTGCCGATCGACAGCGTGTCGATCGTCCACGGCGACACCGACAAGGTGCAGATGGGCATGGGCACCTACGGTTCGCGCTCGGGCGCCGTCGGCATGTCGGCGATCGTCAAGGCGCTCGACAAGGTCGAGGCCAAGGCCAAGAAGATCGCCGCGCACCTGATGGAAGCCGACGAGGGCGACATCGTCATCGAGAACGGCGAGCTGAAGGTGGCGGGCACGGACAAGTCGGTGCCGTGGTTCCAGCTGGCGCTGGCGGCCTACACGGCGCACAACCTGCCGGGCGGCATGGAGCCGGGCCTGAAGGAGACGGCGTTCTACGACCCGTCCAACTTCACCTTCCCGGCCGGCTGCTACATCTGCGAGGTCGAGGTCGATCCGGATACGGGCGTCACCGACATCGTGCAGTTCGTCGCGGCCGACGACTTCGGCAACATCATCAACCCGATGATTGTCGAGGGCCAGGTGCATGGCGGCATCGCCCAGGGCGTTGGCCAGGCACTGCTTGAATCCGCGCACTATGACGCCGATTCCGGCCAGCTGCTGACGGCGAGCTACATGGACTACACCATGCCGCGCGCCGACGATTTGCCGTCCTTCAAGGTCTCGCACCAGAACACGCCGTGCCCGAGCAATCCGCTCGGCATCAAGGGCTGCGGCGAGGCCGGTGCGATCGGCTCNCCCCCGGCCGTGATCAACGCGATCACCGACGCGATCGGCAACAACGACCTGCAGATGCCGGCGACACCGCAGAAGGTGTGGGCGGCGATCCGTGCAGCAACCCGTCACTAAGGGCAACCGGGCGGCGGAGGCTGGTGCTTCCGCTGCCCGCGACCTGATGTTCAGACCATTCGTTACCGGAGGTAACAACGATGTATCAGACCAACTACCACCGGGCCTCTTCGGTCGCTGACGCGCTGAAGCTGCTCGAGGACGCCGAGGACGGCAAGTTCGTCTCGGGCGGCATGACGCTGATCCCGGCGATGAAGACGCGGCTTGCCGCGCCGTCGGACCTGATCGACCTGCGCCACATTCCCGAGCTCAAGGGCATCTCCGTCGAGGGCCGCAAGGTGACCATCCGTGCCGCCACCACGCATGCGGAAGTCGCGACCAGCCGCGAGATCGCGGCCGTGTGCCCGGCGCTTTGCTATCTTGCCTCGCATATTGGCGACCCGCATGTGCGCCACATGGGCACGATCGGCGGCTCCGTCGCCAACAACGACCCGGCGGCCGACTATCCGTCGGCGATGCTGGCGCTTGGCGCCACCATCATCACCAACAGCCGCGAGATCCCGGCAAACGAGTTCTTCACCGGCCTGTTCGAGACCGCGCTGGAGGACGGCGAGATGATCACCGCCATCTCGTTCAACGCGCCGGAAAAGGCGGGCTACGAAAAGTTCCCGAACCCGGCCTCGCGCTATGCGATGACGGGCGTGTTCGTGGCGAAGAACGGCGGCGACGTGCGCGTGGCCGTCACCGGTGCGGGTGCTGATGGCGTCTTCCGTGCCAGCGAGCTGGAGGCGGCGCTGGSCGCCAATTTCTCGCCGGCCGCGCTCGAGGGAAAGACGATCTCCGCCGACGGGCTGATGAGCGACATCCATGCTTCGGCCGAATATCGCGCAAACCTCGTCGTGGTGATGGCAAAGCGGGCGGTTGCCCGCGCCAATGGCTGACGAAATACCCGAGCCCACCGGCCCTCCGGCGGGCTTTTCCACCTGCGACAGCGGTGGTGCAACTTTCCGCCTTATCTGGATGTTATTGTTGATCTGGTGAGGGGCGGCCATGCAGATCCTGCTCATACTGACAGCTGGTGTCGGGCTGTTTGCGGCGGCCTCCTTCCTTGCTGTCCTTTCGTATGGCTACTTCGCGCGCCGGGCGCCGGGCGAGCCGGGCTACGCGCTGGAAGTCGAACCCGACAAGACCGAGCTCGACCGGGCGATCACGCCACTCCTCGAAGCGCATGAGGGGCAGAGCGGGCTTGCGCCGGTCTCCGGCAATCTTGATGCGTTTGCCGTCCGCGCTCTTTCGGCCCGCGCCGCCGGGCGCAGCCTCGACCTGATGTACTACACCTGGAAGGGGGACCTTACCGGCCGGCTGCTGATGCAGGAGGTGGTGAGCGCCGCCGATCGCGGCGTGCGGGTGCGGCTCCTGATCGACGACATCAACACGCGCGGCCTCGACCTCGCCTACCGCGCGCTCGACACCCATCCGAACATCGCGGTGCGCCTGTTCAACCCGAGCCGCGCCCGCCATGGCGGCCTTCGGCGCGGCATCGAGATGGTGCTGCGCTTCTTCAGCGTCACCCGGCGCATGCACAACAAGGCATGGATCGTCGACGGCCGCATCGCCATCGTCGGCGGGCGCAACGTCGGCGACGAATATTTCGGGGCAGCCGAGCTCTCCAACTTCCGCGACATCGACATGCTGATGGTGGGGCCGGTGGTGCACGAGACCGAAGAGGTCTTCGACGCCTACTGGAACAGCGAGGTCGCCATGCCGATCCGCCGGCTGCTGCGCCCGCAAAAGGGCCGCCTGCGCATGCTGCGCCGCGGCCTCTCTCGCCTGACGCGCAAGGAGCGCGCCCGCCCCTATATCGAGCAGTTGCGCAAGCGGGTCTCGGCGCTGGCGATGCTGAAGTCGGAACTCGAGTTCCACTGGACGAGCGACGCAAGGATCGTCTCCGACCCGCCGGAAAAGGCGCTGGCGCGGGGCACGAAGAACTGGATCATGTCGTCGCTGATGCCGGTGATCATGTCGGCGAAGAAGTCCGTGTCGATCACTTCGCCCTATTTTGTCCCCGGCGTCGACGGCTGCGCGCGGCTGATCGGGCTGGTGGCCAAGGGCGTGGACGTTGCCGTGCTGACCAATTCGCTGGCGGCAACCGACGTCGCCGCCGTTCATGGCGGCTACGCGCCCTACCGGCGAACGCTGCTTGCGGGCGGGGTAAAGCTCTTCGAGCTGCAGAAGACTGGCTGGGACAACGACATGTCGCTGTTCGGCTCGCGCCACGCGAGCCTGCACACCAAGGCCTTCATCGTCGATGGCGAGACGGCCTTCGTCGGCTCGTTCAACTTCGATCCGCGCTCGGTCTCGCTCAACACCGAAATGGGCGTCTTGTTCTCTGAGCCTGCGCTGGTGCAGCGCCTGCAGGATCTTTTCGACGAGGAGACGAGCCCGTCGATGAGCTTCCGGCTCTATCTCGACGACGCGCGCAAGATCGTCTGGGAGGGCGAGGAGGACGGCGTCTTGCAGTGCTGGAACCACGATCCCGAAGCGAGCCTGCGCCGCCGCGCGGTGGCGAGGGTGGTGTCGGTGTTGCCGATCGAATCGCAGCTGTAGGGCAGGGCTGGAGCGGTATGGCCGGAGCGATCGTGCCGGTTGCGAGGACGTGCGTTACCTGAAACGTTCAGGCATGGATCGTCGGGTCAAGCCCGACGATGACGAGGTGGAGAGGTTGGGGCAACTTGGCCCAAGCCCCTGTGGCGGGTCGATCCGCCGGCCTTCTTCGCAAGGGACCTGCAGGTGAGGGACGTCCCACCTGTTTCCACCTGCGCAGCTTGCCGGTTAGCCGTAGCACCAGACGCCCCCTCCACCATGCTTCGCATGGTCCCCCTCCCCCACAAGTGGGGGAGGATCTAGAGGTGTGCCGGTGGAGATGGAGCTGGGCCGGCAGACCGAACCCTAAGCTGCACAGCCGTGCCCATGATCCAGCAGTGTCTAATGCGAGTTTTGCTGGGCGGCGACTTCAACGCGCCCGTCAAGTTCAACAGGCCTTCTCTTGCGTAGGCTCATGGCTCGGCCCAACTGCAGGCCGCGACCGGGATCCTCCCCCACTTGTGGGGGAGGGGGACCGCCGTAGGCGGTGGAGGGGGCCTCCGGGGCCGTAGCTTGTAGCCCAAGCGAGCCTGCATCGCCGCGCGGTGGCGAAGGTGGTGTCGGAGCGGTCGTGTTGGTTCCGAGGACGTGCGTTACCTGAAACGTTCAGGCATGGATCGTCGGGTCAAGCCCGACGATGACGACGGGATGGGCGTTGGTGGACGAACGGGATAGCGTTGGTCAAAGGACCGGAGGGCAGTGCGTTCCATTCGATGGTCCGCGTGGCTGTGGCCGTGGGTGGTTTGCATACACCTCTCCACTTCGTCATCGTCGGGCTTGACCCGACGATCCATGCCTGAACGGTGAAGCCGCACCGGCGGTGCAGGGGATGCTCGCAAGGACAGCCGGTGGCCTGTTCAGGCGCCCCTCATCTCAACGCCAAACATCCCCTTGACCGCCTTCACGGCGAAGACGAACATCGCCTCAGTAGGGCAGGTGACGGAGCAGCGCAAAACTTCACATGCTCCAGACCCGGCAGCAGAATTTGATGGGGAGCGTAACAACAAGCCACTCAGCCGGAGGCAAGAATGTCCGAGAAGGGGAATATCCACGCAGGCATAAATCTTTCCCGCAGAAGGTTTCTCCAGGTCGCAGGCGCGACGCTGGCGGTGGCGAGCGGCGGCGGGGTCGCAAGCTTCACGATGTCCTCGGCGCGGGCGCAGGGCACCTTCAAGCTGAACATTCTTCACATCAACGACATGCACTCGCGCGTCGAGTCGATCAGCCGCTTCAACTCCACCTGTTCGGTCGAGGACAAGGACGCCGGCAAATGCTTCGGCGGCTTCGGCCGGCTGGCGACCAAGATCCGCGAGCGGCGCAAGGAGATCGCGGACGCCGGCGAACATGTCCTCACGCTCGATGCCGGTGACCAGTTCCAGGGCTCGTTGTTCTACACGACCTATCGCGGCAAGGCCGAAGGCGAGTTCATGAACCGCATCGGCTTCGACCTGATGGCCGTCGGCAACCATGAGTTCGACAACGGGCCGGACACGCTGGCCGACTTCATCGACCTCGTCGAATTCCCGGTCATCTCCGGCAACATCAAGGTGGCCGAGGGCGAGAAGCTCGTCGGCAAGATCAAGGAGTGGCACGTCTTCGAAATCGGCGGCGAGAAGATCGGCGTGCTGGGCGTCACCGCGCCGGAGACAGCCGTGATCTCCATGCCCGGGCCGAACGTGACCTTCATCGATGACATCGAATACCTCCAGGAAGCGGTAAAGCGCATCCGCGCCGAAGAGGGCGTCAACAAGGTGCTGCTGCTTTCCCATGTCGGCTTCCCGCGCGACCAGGAGATCGCGGCGAAAGTGGAAGGCATTTCCGCCATCATCGGCGGGCACAGCCACACGCTGCTGTCGAACACGGAAGAGGGCGCGCCGTCCTATGCGACGCTAGTCGAGAACCCCGCCGGCCGCGCGGTGCCGATCGTGCAGGCTGGTGCCTATTCGAAGCACCTCGGTGACCTGGCGCTCGTCTTCGACGAGGAAGGCTACGTTGCGGAGGCGACCGGCGACACGCGCATTCTTGACGCGTCGATCGAGCCTGATCCGGAGATCGAGGCGCGCGTCGCCGAGCTCGCCGGCCCGATCGAGAAGATGAAGGCGACACCCATCGGCGAGGTCGCGGCGCCGATCGACGGCAGCCGCGAAAAGTGCCGCGCGGGCGAGTGCGAGATGGGCGTTGCGGTGACCGATGCGATGCTGGCGCGCGTCGCCGATCAGGGCATCGCAATCGCCATCACCAATGGCGGCGGCCTGCGCGCTTCCATCGGCCAGGGCATCGCGACGGTGGGCGACGTGCTGTCGGTGCTGCCGTTCCAGAACACGCTCGCCACCATGAAGATCAAGGGCAAGGACATTGTCGCCTCGCTTGAGACCGGTGTGAACGATATCGAGAACGGTGCAGGCAAGTTCCCGCAGGTCGCGGGTCTGAAATACACCATCGACATGAACGTGCCGCCGGATGGCGGGCGCGTGAAGGACGTGCAGGTCAAGGAAGGCGACAACTGGGTGCCGATCGATCCGGAGAAGGTCTACGCCGTGGCTACCAACGACTTCATGCGCAAGGGCGGCGACGGCTATGCCCTGTTTGCCTCGAACGCGATCGACCCGTACGACTACGGCCCCGGCATGGAAGAGATGCTGGCAGAATACATCGCCAACAACGCGCCCTACCAGCCGAAGGTCGAAGGCCGCATCACGGTGATCGCGAAGAATTAGGAGCGCATCACTGCATCGAAGAAGCCGGGTCGCACACGGCCCGGCTTTTCCTTTGGCGATCACGCATCGCGCAGGCGCAGGCGCGCGTCGAAAAATTCCTCGGTGAGGCGGTTCACCAGCTCGGCGGTGCTGACGATCTCCTTGACCGCGCCGACACCCTGGCCGGCTCCCCAGATGTCCTTCCACGCCTTTGCGCTGGCATTGCCGAAGTCCATCTTCGACGGATCGGATTCCGGCAGATTGTCCGGGTCCATGCCGGCCGCTGCAATCGAGCCGCGTAAATAGTTGCCGTGAATGCCGGTGAAGAGGTTGGTGTAGATGATGTCGGCGGCCTTCGCCTCCGTCACCATCTGCTTGTAGGCCTCGGGCGCGCGCGCCTCGTGGGTAGCGATGAAGGGCGAGCCGACATAGGCGAGGTCCGCCCCCATCGCCTGCGCGGCGAGGATTGCGCTGCCGGTGGCGATGGCGCCGGAAAGCAGCAGCGGGCCGTCGAACCACTCGCGGATTTCCTGCACCAGTGCGAAAGGCGAAAGCGTGCCGGCATGGCCGCCTGCGCCGGCCGCAACCGCGATCAGTCCGTCGGCGCCCTTTTCTATCGCCTTGCGGGCATGGCGGTCGTGGATGACGTCGTGGAGGACGATGCCGCCGTAGGAGTGCACCGCGTCGTTCACCTCCGGAACGGCGCCGAGCGAGGTGATGACGATCGGCACCTTGTATTTCACGCAGAGCGCGAGGTCGTGCTCCAGGCGCTTGTTCGACTTGTGGACGATCTGGTTGACCGCGAAGGGGGCGGCGAGGAGGTCTGCGTTCGCAGCGTTATGGCTGGCGAGCTCTTCCGTCATCTGCGCCAGCCATTCGTCAAGCTGGGCCTCGGGCCGGGCGTTGAGCGCGGGAAACGAGCCGACAATGCCCGCCTTGCACTGGGCGAGCGCAAGCTGCGGATTCGAGATGATGAACATTGGGGAGGCCACGACGGGGATGCGAAGATTCGACTTCAGAACTTCCGGTAGTGCCATTCCCCATCCTCACCTTGACGTAAGCGTCATTCCCAAGCGCGGTTGTTGTAACAGACCCCCCGCGACCCGCAATACCGTGTACGGTCACGAAATGTTCCAGCTGGCATTCCCCCGCAACTTTCCGCGCCGTCATTGATTGCAACCCGGCAAGCGGCTAACCATGCACCAGACACACGATTTGCGGTGGAACAGCGTGGACCCGATCGAGAAAGCGATACGATCCGCCTTCGAGAAAGGCGACACCAGCCAGCGGGCTTACCGCGAGAAGGTTTACCGGTCGGCTTTTGCCGCGCTGGAGCGGGCGCTGCAGTCGAACCCGAACGTCACGCCAGCGATCACCCAGCGCCGCCGACAGGAACTGTCGGCGAAGATCACCCAGATCGAATCGGAATTCATTCCGGTGCCGTCGGTGGACGCGCCGTGCCGCCCGCCTCACGCACCCGCGCCTGAAGTGTCGGTTGGCCGACGTGAGCCGGAACTCGGCTTCGATCCGGTCGTCACGCCGCGTGACCGACCGGATGCTGCGCCAACCCCGGGACCGGAAGAGGCGGCCATCGCCGCGCCGGTGAAGGGCGACCGCCCGCCGCGCGTGCGCCGCAGCTGGGTCGCGCCGCTCGTGGCCCTCATCGTATTCGCGGCGCTGATCGGCGGCGTCTACATGTTCCTCAAGAGCGGCGCGGCGAAGCTGCCTGCTCCGGCGCAACAGCCGCCCGCAGCCGAGCAGCGCCAATCGCAACCGCAGGCCGCACAGTCCGATACGCCGCCGCCAGCGCTGGGCGAAGATAACGATCTTTCCGACTGGATATCGGTGTTCAGCCCGGCCGATCCTTCGACCGTCACGGCGCCGGGTGATACCCGCGCCGAGGTAGACGAGACGAACGGCGAGAGCTTCATGCGCATCGCTTCCGGTGCTTCGGGCTCGCCGATCCTGTTCGACGTGGGGCAGGGGATTCTCGATCAGCTCGCCGGCCGAAAGGTCGTGTTCGCCATTGTCGCCAAGTCCGCCGACGGCAACGAGACACAGATCTCGGTCGAGTGCAGCCTGGCCGACCTCGGCGACTGCGGCCGCAAGCGCTT
This sequence comes from Aminobacter sp. J44, assembly GCF_007829415.1. Taxonomy (NCBI): domain Bacteria; kingdom Pseudomonadati; phylum Pseudomonadota; class Alphaproteobacteria; order Hyphomicrobiales; family Phyllobacteriaceae; genus Aminobacter; species Aminobacter sp. J44. Next base: position 21,580 of record NZ_VLJG01000032.1, read on the forward strand.
CATCGTCCGCGACACGCGCGAGCATTTCCTGTTCGAGGTCGATCTGCCGGATACCAATCCGGGCTCCGGCGGCATCATCTCGATCAACCCCGACATCGAGGGCAAGGGCCGCGCGGTCGAGGTCTACGCGATCCGCGTGACGCCGGCGGGTCCGGCCGGCTGATCAGTCCAGCAGCGCCGTCAGCGTTTCGAGCCGGTCGGCCTCGGCCGGCGGCTTGTCCCAGCGCAACCGCGACACGCGCGGGAAGCGCATCGCCACACCCGACTTGTGGCGCGTCGAGCGCGCCAGCCCCTCGAACGCGACCTCGATGACGAGCCCGTGGTCGGGCTCGGCGCGCACCGACCGCACCGGCCCGAAGCGCTCGACGGTGTTGTCGCGGATGTACTTGTCGATCTGGCGCAGCTCCTCGTCGGTGAAGCCGAAATAGGCCTTGCCGACCGGTACCAGCTCGTCACCGTTCCAGACGCCGAAGGTGTAGTCGGAATAGTAGCCCGATCGCTTGCCGTGGCCGCGCTGGGCATACATCAGCACCGCATCGACCGTGTGCGGATCGCGCTTCCACTTGAACCACGGCCCTTTCGGGCGGCCAGCCATATAAGGCGTGTCAAGCCGCTTCAGCATCACACCTTCGATGATCGGATGCGGCGGCGACACGCGCAGCCGTTCAAGATGCTCCCAGTCCGTGAACGGCACGATGGGCGAAAGGTCGAAGCGCGAGGGATCGAGCTTGCCGATGAACTTTTCCAGACGCTCGCGCCGCTCGGAAAGTGGCAGGGCGCGGATGTCTTCCTTGCCGTCGATCAGGAGGTCGTAGCAGCGCACGAAGGCGGGATAGTCGCTGATCGTCTTGGCCGGCACGACCTTGCGGTTGAGCCGCTGCTGCAGGTCGGAAAAGGTGCCGACATGCTCGGGCGGGCGGCCGACCAGCAACTCGCCGTCGATGGCGCCCTCGAAATCCATCGCTTCGAGAAGGTCGGGGAAGGTGCCCGAGATGTCGTCGCCGGTGCGGGAATAAAGACGGCGCACATCCTCTTCGCACACCGCCTGGACGCGGATCCCGTCCCACTTCCACTCGGCCGCATAGTCGGCAGGGTTCAGCTTGGTAAGGTCCGCGTCCTGCACCGGCGTCGACAGCATCACCGGGCGGAACGGCGCGTAGGCGGCCTGCTGGGGCTTGGGACCGCGCCCTTCCAGCCAGGCAAACAGGTTCTCGTAGGGAGGCGTCAGGCCGTGCCAGAGCTCCTCGATCTCGTGCACCTCGATATTGCCGAAATCGGCCAGCGCCTGCTTGGCAAGCCGCGCCGAGACGCCGACACGCAGGCCCCCCGTCACCAGCTTGATCAGCGCAAAGCGCGATGGCGGCTCGAGCCGGTCGAGGAGCGAGGCAAGCACCTTCGGAGCATCGGAACGGCTGGCGGCATGGAGCGTCTCGACCGCGTAGGAGAGCGAAATGTCCCGGTCGTTGGCGCGTCCGCCGTCGGGCCAGACCAGAGAGACGGTCTCGGCGAGATCGCCGACATAGTCGTAGGAATAGGCAAAGAGCACCGGGTCCATCCGCTCCATGACCAGCGTGCGCAGCAGCGCCGGCTTCACGGCAGCGAAGGACAGCTCGCCCGTCAGCGCCGCAAGCGCCAGACCGCGTTCGGGATCGGGCAGCTCGCGGAAGTGATCCGTCATCAGCTTCAGCTTCGCATTGCGCGAAGAGGTCAGCAGCAGGCGGTCGAGGAGTTCGGCAAAGCGCTTCATGCGTCGCCCTCATCCTCGTAACCAACGAGATGCAGCGGCCGGGCCTTGATGCCCTCGAGCTCGCACCAGCGGACCAGCGCTTCCTCGCGCCCGTGGGTCACCCACACTTCGGAAGCGCCGGTTTCGCGGATGGTGGCGATCAGCTCGTCCCAGTCGGAATGGTCGGAGAGGATGATCGGCAATTCGACGCCGCGCTGCTTGGCGCGCTGGCGAATGCGCATCCAACCCGAGGCGAAGGCCGCGACCGGATCGGGAAAGCGCCGCGCCCAGCGGTCGGCGAAGGCCGAGGGCGGGCCGACCACCAGCGCGCCGGCGAAGTCGGTGCGGTCGGATTGGTCGAGAGTGGCCGGGGAGAGGGGGCCGAGGTCAATGCCGCGGGAGGCATAGTAGTCGCACAGGCGCGCAAGTGCGCCATGAATGTAGATGGTCTCGTTGTAGCCGGCCTGCCGCACCAGCTTGATGACGCGCTGCGCCTTGCCGAGCGCGTAGGCGCCGACGAGATGCGAGCGCTCCGGAAACTGCGACATGGATTTCAAGAGGCGCGCGATCTCGTCCTGCGGCTTCGGGTGACGGAAGACCGGCAGGCCGAAGGTCGCCTCGGTGATGAAGACGTCGCAGGGAACGAGTTCGAAAGACGCGCAGGTGGGATCGCTGGTGCGCTTGTAGTCGCCTGAGGCAACGATGCGCGTGCCGTTGTGCTCGACGGCGATCTGCGCGGAGCCGAGCACGTGCCCGGCTGGATGGAAGCTCACGCGCACGCCGTTGATGTTCACCTCTTCGCCGAGCTTGGCGACCTGCGTTGCGCCGGCGAAATTCTCGCCGCAGCGGATCGCCATGATGTCCAGCGTCTCGGCTGTCGCCATGACATGGCCGTGGCCGGGGCGGGCGTGATCGGAATGGCCGTGGGTGATCAGCGCGCGTTCCACCGGCCGCACCGGGTCGATGTAGAAATCGCCGGGAGGACAGTAGAGCCCTTCAGGGCGCGGATGGAGAAGCTGGTGCGGGTTCATCTGCTGCAAAGATAGGAAATCCGTCGGCTGCGGAAAGAGGACGCGCGGACGCTGCCGACATGACTTGGAAAGAGATCGTCCAGGCGCTACCTCTGGGCGGTGAAAAACGACGTCCTGCGCTCCGCAATACTTCCGGATCGGTTCCAGCGCTGGTTTGCCGAGCGCGGCTGGGCGCCGCGTCCGCACCAGCTCGAACTGCTCGGCCGCGCGCAGGCGGGATCGTCGGTCCTGCTGATCGCGCCGACCGGCGCCGGCAAGACGCTCGCCGGCTTCCTGCCGTCGCTGACTGACCTTGCGATGCGGCCGAAGCGCAAGCCGGGCGAGGCCTATCGCGGCATCCACACCCTCTACATATCCCCGCTCAAGGCGCTTGCGGTCGACATCGAGCGCAACCTTGGCAAGCCGGTCGCCGAAATGGGCCTCGACATCAGCATCGAGACGAGGACGGGCGACACGCCCACCCACAAGCGCCAGCGGCAGAAGCTGGCGCCGCCGGATATCCTGCTGACGACCCCGGAGCAGCTGGCGCTGCTCCTGTCGTCAAAGGAGGCCGAGCGGTTCTTTTCAGGCCTGCGCTATGTGGTGCTGGATGAGCTGCACTCGCTGGTTACTTCCAAGCGCGGCCATCTGCTGGCGCTGGGGCTGGCGCGGCTGCGGCGCTACGTGCCAGGCCTCCAGTCGGTCGGCCTTTCGGCGACGGTTGCCGATCCCGATGCGCTGCGGCGCTGGCTGGTCTCGCAGAACCCGCCGGGTGCGATGGCGGACATCATCACCGTCGAGGGCGGCGCAAAGCCGATCATCACCATCCTCGATTCCGAGGAGCGGGTGCCGTGGGCGGGGCATGGCGCGCAATACGCCATCCACGAGGTCTACGAGGCGATCAAGCAGCACCGCACGACGCTGATCTTCGTCAACACGCGCTCGCAGGCCGAGCGCCTGTTTGGCGATCTTTGGCGCATCAACGAGGACACGCTGCCGATCGCGCTGCATCACGGCTCGCTCGACGTTGCCCAGCGGCGCCGCGTCGAGAAGGCGATGGAGGAGAACGCGCTGCGCGCGGTGGTTGCCACCTCCACGCTCGACCTTGGCATCGACTGGGGCGACGTCGACCTTGTCATCCATGTTGGTGCGCCGAAGGGCGCGAGCCGCCTTGCCCAGCGTATCGGCCGCTCGAACCACCGCATGGACGAGCCAAGCCGCGCCATCCTCGTCCCCGCCAACCGCTTCGAGGTTCTCGAATGCCGGGCGGCGATCGAGGCCAACTACATCGGCGCGCAGGACACGCCACCGCTGCTCACCGGTTCGCTCGACGTGCTGGCGCAGCATGTGATGGGCATGGCGTGTGCGGAGCCGTTCGACGAGGCAGAGCTGCTGGCGGAAGTGCGCACGGCCGAGCCCTATTCGAGGCTCGATGCGGAGACGTTCCGCAAGGTGGTCGAGTTCGTGGCGACGGGCGGTTACGCGCTGCGCAGCTACGAGCGCTACGCCCGCATCCGCCAGACGAAAGAGGGCAAGTGGCGCGTCTCGCATCCGCGCTTTGCCCAGCAATACCGGCTCAATGTCGGCACCATCATCGAGGCGCCGATGCTGAACGTGCGCCTGACGCGGCAACGCGGCAAGGGCGGCAACGCCTTCGGCGGGCCGGTGCTCGGCAAGGTCGAGGAATACTTCCTCGAGACGCTGTCGCCGGGCGACACCTTCCTGTTTTCCGGCCGCATGCTGCGCTTCGAGGGCATTCGCGAGAACGAGTGTTACGTCACCAATGCGGCTGGCGAAGACGCACGCGTGCCGGCCTATGCCGGCGGCAAGTTTCCGCTATCGACCTATCTCGCCGCCGAGGTGCGGGGCATGCTGGCCGATCCCTCGCGCTGGCACGTGCTGCCCGACCAGGTCGCCGAATGGTTGGCGCTGCAGCGCGACAAGTCGATGCTGCCGCGTGCCCGTGATTTGCTCATCGAGACCTTTCCGCGGGGTAAGCGCTACTACATGGTTGCCTACCCGTTCGAGGGGCGGCTCGCGCACCAGACGCTCGGCATGCTCCTGACAAGACGGCTTGAGCGGGGCGGCGCCCGCCCTCTTGGCTTTGTCGCCACAGATTACTCGCTGGCGATCTGGGCGCATGCCGACATCGGCCGGCTGCACCGCTCCGGCAAGCTGCCATTTTCGGAGCTGTTCGACGAGGACATGCTGGGCGACGATCTCGACGCCTGGCTTGCCGAAAGCTGGATGCTCAAGCGCTCTTTCCGCAATTGCGCGGTGATCGCCGGCCTGATCGAGAAGCGCCATCCGGGGCAGGAAAAGACCGGCCGGCAGGTAACCGTCTCGGCCGACCTCATCTACGACGTGCTGCGCACCCACGAGCCAGACCACATCCTGCTGCGCGCGACGCGGATGGATGCAGGGGCGGGGTTGCTGGATGTCAGTAGGCTTGCGGACATGCTCTCGCGGATCAAGGGCAGAATCGTGCATAAGGCGCTTGATCGCATCTCGCCTCTCGCCGTCCCCGTCATGCTGGAGATCGGCAGGGAAAGCGTGCGGGGCGAGGCGGATGACCTTCTGCTGTCGGAAGCGGAAGACGAACTCATCCGCGAGGCAATGGGCGAAGGATGAACGCAGAGCCGCAGAAGTCGCAGTTTGCAGGGCAGATCGTCATTGCGGGCGAGCTCGCCATGTGCGACGCGCGCGGCGCGCTCTACTTCCCGGACCTCGGTCTCCTGACAGTTTCGGACCTGCACCTTGAAAAGGGCTCGTCCTATGCGCGCCGCGGACAGCTGCTGCCGCCCTATGACACGGCCGCAACGCTGCAGAAGCTCGCCAGCGTGATGGCGGACTACAATCCGCGCATGGTCATCAGCCTTGGCGACAGCTTTCATGATGGGGGCGGGGCGAACCGCATGCCGCAGCCGTTCCGAGATAGCCTCGTCGAGCTGATGCTTGGCCGCGAGTGGCTATGGGTTGCCGGCAACCACGATCCCGACGCGCCGGGCGACCTGCCGGGCTCTACGGTGACGGAGCTTGCCRTCGGCGGGTTGCGCTTCCGCCACGAGCCGCTGAGCGGAGCTTCTACAGGCGAGATCGCCGGACATCTGCATCCGGGCGCGGTTGTGGTTCACAAGGGCAGGGCGGTGCGCCGCCGCTGCTTCGCGACCGATGGCGAGCGGCTGATCATGCCCGCCTTCGGCGCCTATACCGGCATGCTCAACGTGCTCGACAAGGCCTATCGCGGGCTGTTCCGCTGGGAAGCCTTTGTGGCGCATGTGCTCGGCGACAGCCGCGTCTTCGCCATTTCCCGCCGCCTGCTGCGCGGCAGCTAAGCGATCAATCCCTGCGGAAGATGATCCGGCCGAGCCAGCCGGTGACGAAGGCAAGCAGCACTGCTGCAATGCCATAGAGGAAGCCGTGGTTCTGCGCGGCGCGGTAGACGCGCTGCTCGAAGCCCGCCTTGAGGATCGCCAGCTGCGCCGAGTTCTCCTTGATGAAGACGCCGTTCTTGAACAGGAAGGCGCGGGCGCGGTGCGTACCGACCGGCACGTTGGGCGCAAGGTGGAGAGTTGCTCGGAACAGGTTCTGCGACAGGAACTGGACGCCGCCGATGCGCTCGCTGAACAGGCCGCTTGCCTTCTTGCGCTCGCGCAGCGCATTGGAGAATTCCTCCAGCGTTACCGGGTCGCCGTTGCGGTCGTAGGGCGTGATGTTGACGTTCTCGGCGCCCAGCGCCAGCTGCTTGTAGTTGGCCGTGTTGGTGATGTCCTGGCGCGCACGCGTCGTCGCGACCGAGTAGCTCATCGGCACGTTCACGAAGGTCTCGGACTGGGTGTTGATCCACATGCCCAGCACGCGCGTCTTCTTGCGCACCACGACGGGCCGGGCCGGGCCTTCCAGCACGACGATGACGTCGTAGCGGCCCTGCCGCGCGACCATCGGGTCGGCATTGTCGAGCGCGCCGAAGATGGTGAGGTCGGCACCTGAGAAGTCGGAGGTGATCGTCACGCGGTCGGTCGACAGGCCGATCTGGATCGACTCAGGAACAATTTCGGGCGCCTGCGCGCGCGCTTCGACGGCGCAAAGGGTCAGGATGAATAGCAGGAACGGGAGCTTGCATGCCTTGATCTGCCGCATGTCACAGCCCCGTCAGCGAATAGACGGATGCCGGGCGCACGAACAGATCGAACGCCAGGCGCAGCGCAACCGCGAGAACCAGCAGCGCGAGCAGCGCGCGCAACTGCTCGCCGCGCAGCTTCTGGCCGGCCCGTGCGCCATACTGTGCACCGGCGACGCCGCCGACCATCAAAAGAAACGCCAGCACGATGTCGACCGTCTGGTTGGCGGTCGAGTGGACGATGGTGGTGTAGGCGGCGGTGAAGATGATCTGGAACAGCGACGTGCCGACGACGACGTTGGTCGGCACCTTCAATAGGTAGATCAGCGCCGGGATCATGATGAAGCCGCCGCCGACGCCCATGATCGAGGCGAGGAAGCCAATCACCGCGCCGATGCCGAGCACCGGAATGACGCTGACGAACATCTTCGACTGGCGGAACCGCATCTTGAACGGCAGGCGGTGGATCCAGTTGTGCTGGCCGGGCTGGCGCAGGGCAGGCGTCGCGCCGGTTCTCGCCCGCTGCAGCGCGCGCACGCTTTCGACCAGCATCAGGCCGCCGACGGTTCCGAGCAGGGCGACGTAGACCAGCGACACGAACAGGTCGAGCTGGCCGACGCTGCGCAAGAGCGCGAAGACCCACGCGCCGAGTGTCGATCCGGCGATACCGCCGACGAGCAGCACCGTGCCGAGCTTGAAGTCGATCGTGCCCTTCTTCAGGTGCACCAGCGCGCCGGAGACCGAGGACGCGACCACCTGGTTGGCGCCCGTTGCCACGGCGATGGCCGGCGGGATGTTGTAGAAGATCAGGAGTGGCGTGATCAGGAAGCCGCCGCCGACGCCGAACATGCCGGACAGAAAGCCCACCGCGGCCCCCATGGCCAGAATGACGACCATGTTGACGGACATTTCGGCGATGGGAAGATAGATGCCCACCCGTCCAACTCGACTGCTCGTGGCCTGATCCCGGGAGCTTTCCTGATCAGGAATAACGTCAGGAAAGCATGTTGTTCTTGCGCTCGTATTAACGCGAAGTCAAACCGCCGGAGCGGCTTCCGGCGCAAATTTGACCCTCTTTCCGGCTCAGGTGCGGTCCGGAGTGGGTTCCGCAGGCTCTTTTTCGCGGAAAGTGCGGTCGAGATCGGTCACGATGCCCATGAAGCGGCGGAAGAAGCGTTCCATGTAGCCGAGCGTCTGTTCGAACTCTTCCTCGCTCGGAAGGTCGGATTTCACGCCGCTCTTTTCGAGCCCGGCAAGCCGCTTCTCGAGAGCCTCGACGCGCTGTTCAAGCTTGCCGATGTCCGCCTCGTAGGCGTCCCGGTCCTCGGTCGCCATGCGGCAGACAAGCTGCTGGCCCTGCTCCGTACAGGTCGACATCCGCCCGGTCTGTGTGTCGAGGCGGACATAGCCGTTTTCCGTCCTCTCGAGCTTGTAGCGGTCCTCCTGCGCCGCGAGCGGCGTGGCGGCCAGCGCTCCAAGAGCGGTAAGGGCAATCAGGCGGGCGTGCTGCATGAGATCCTCCTTGGACAGCCGATCCACATTCCTGCGTAAGTTTGTGCCGTAATTGCGTCACGGGCGTGGATGATGAGGGTTCCGGCGCTTTCCTTCGCCAGCCAATCCGCCTATAGGCCCTGCCATGTCCAAGCTCATCTACAAGATCGCTCCCGACTCCCTGTGGCGTGACGCCGAGGCAGCCGGGGTCTTTTCTGGCGCGCCGATCGATCTTGCCGATGGCTTCATCCATTTTTCGACTGCCGAGCAGGTGCGCGAGACCGCAGCAAAGCACTTTGCCGGCCAGGACAACCTGCTGCTGATCGCGGTTGACGCCGAAAAACTTGACGACGCACTGAAGTGGGAGGTCTCGCGCGGCGGCGCGCTGTTCCCGCATCTCTACGCGCCGCTCGATCCCGCATCCGCCGTCTGGGTTCGGCCGCTGCCGCTGGGCGAAGACGGCAAGCACGAATTTCCGGAGCTGCCCGCATGATGTTCGAGCGAATTGGCCGCAGGGCGCTCTTCACGCTTGATCCCGAGACCGCGCATCACGCGTCGATCATCGCGCTCAAGAGCGGCCTGCCACTCGCCTGCACGCCGGACAGGGACCTCGCGCTGGCGCAGACGGTGGCGGGCATCGACTTTCCGAACCCGCTCGGCATGGCTGCCGGCTACGACAAGAATGCCGAGGTGCCGGACGCGCTGCTTGGCCTCGGCTTCGGCTTTGCCGAGGTCGGCACGCTGACGCCGCGCCCGCAGGCGGGCAATCCCAAGCCGCGCATCTTCCGCCTGGAAGAAGACGAAGCCGTCATCAACCGGCTCGGCTTCAACAATGCCGGCCACATTGCCGGGCTGTCGCGCCTTCAGGCTCGCCTGGGGAAGGGCGGCATCGTCGGCGTCAACATCGGTGCCAACAAGGACAGCGACGACCGCATCGCGGACTATCGCATCGGCGTCCAGCGCTTCGCCGCGGTGGCGACGTATCTGACGATCAACATCTCCTCGCCCAACACACCGGGCCTTCGGGACCTGCAGGCGCGCGCGAGCCTTGCCGAGCTTCTGAGCGAGGTTGCCGCCGCACGCGATGAGCAGACGCTCGTCATTGGCAGGCACGTTCCGATCTTCCTCAAGATCGCTCCGGATCTGGTCGAGGAGGAACTCGACGACATTGCAGCCGAGGTGCTCGACAAGCGCATCGACGGCGTGATCGTTTCGAACACGACGCTGTCGCGCGACGGGCTCACCAACCGCAAGGCAAGTGAGTCCGGCGGCATGTCGGGCAAGCCGCTGTTCGTGCGCTCGACGGTGCAGCTGGCGCGCATGCGCCGCCGCCTCGGACCGGACGTTGCCATCATCGGCTGCGGAGGCGTCGACTCGGCGGAAGCCGCGGCGGAAAAGATCCGCGCCGGCGCCGACCTCGTCCAGCTCTACACCGGCATGATCTATGGCGGGCCGTCGCTGCCCGGCCGGATCGTCCGCGAGCTTGGCCGCATCGTCCGCCGCGAGGGCTATACGTCGGTGACGCAAATGCGCGACCGCTCGCTCGAAATGTGGGAAGCAGCCTCGTTCTGAGCCGTCAGGCGAAGGTCGTCCGCGCCCGCGCAGGCAGCCGTGACAGCAGGCTGAAACCGCGCGTCAGCAGGAAGATGTGCAGCGCGCTCCACAGTCCAACATTGCCGAATGCCGGGATCAGCAGCCACAACGCCGCGATGAAGACAGCGAACGAGGCGACCATCATGTTGCGCAGGTCGCTCGACCAGGTCGCGCCCATGAAGACGCCGTCCATCTGGAAGGCGAGCACGCCCGTGACCGAGGTGAACGCGGCCCACGGCAGGTAGGCAAGGGCGAGTTCCCGCACCTCCGGCGAGGTGGTCATCAGGTCGATCAGCAGATCGCCGCGCCACAGGAAGAACAGCGTCACGCCGCCAGCGACCGAAAAGCCCCACACTGCAGTGAGACGCACGGCACGGTCGAAGGCGTGACGGTAGCGCGCGCCGATCGCGCGGCCGGCCAGCTGCTCGGCGGCAGCCGCGAAGCCGTCAAGAAAATAGCCGGACAACAGGAAGAAGTTCATCAGCACCGCATTTGCCGCCAGCGTCAGCGTGCCGAGTTGTGCGCCCTGCCGCGCGAGGATCGCGAAGGCGCCGAGCAGGACGAACGAGCGGATCATGATGTCGCGGTTGAGCGCGAACATCACCTTCAGCGAGGCGACATTGCGCAGCGCGCCTTGCGCCAGCGGCGGCAGTCGCCGGAAGCGCAGGATGAGGATGCAGAGGCCGATGATGGCGGCGGAAGCTTCCGCGCAGACGGTCGCCCAGGCAACGCCCGCAATGCCCCAGCCCATCCACAGGCCGAGCGACACTGAGAGCACCATGTTGAGCACGTTGATGATGAGCTGCAGCACCAGGCCGAGGCTCGCCTGTCCGCGCCCGAGGAGGTAACCGAGGATGACGTAGTTCGACAGCGACAGCGGCGCGGCGAGCAGGCGGATGGTGACATAGGTGCTCATCGCGTCGCTGACCGCAGGCTCCGCATCCATGAACAGCCGCCCCGCCCAGGCAATCAGTTGGGAGGCAACGGCGAGCAGGATGCCGGCGCACACGGCGACAATCAGCGCGCGCCAGAACACGGCCTGCTCTTCCTGCGGATCGCCGCGGCCATAGGCCTGCGCGACGAGCCCGGTCGTGCCGGTGCGCAGGAAGTTGAAGGTCGAGAAGACGAGGTCGAACAGCACCGCCCCGGCAGCCAGCCCGCCCAGCATCGCCGGATCGCCAAGCCGGCCGATCACCGCCGTGTTGACGATGCCGATCATCGGCGTCGTCATGTAGGCGACCATCATTGGCAGGGCGATCGCCAGCACCAGTCGGTTGGTGACCTCGAAACGCCGAGGCTCGCTCGATCCTCCCTCCTGCACGGGGCTATTTTCGCCAGCTGACGAGGCGCAGGATCAGGAACGCCGGCACCACGATCGCCGCGCCGAGCAGGAAATAGCTCAGGAAGCGGTAGATCGCCTCAAAGCCCATGTTCCAGAGGCCGGCGAAGAAGTCGGCGATGCCTCGCAGCACATCCTGAGGCGACCAGCCGAAGGTCGCCATCACCACGCCGACGAGGAAGGACACCACGATCAGCTTGAGCGCGACGCGAAAGGGCGTGTCGCCGAGAAAGCGGGTGAGTGCGCTCATGCCTGTCTCCTGACAATTGTTACACCGAGATACGCTGCCCGCCCGCCTGCTTCAAGACCAGTCCGGCGGGCAACCAATGATCTACTTCCGCGTTGAACCGGCACCACGGGGACACGTGGCAACAAACGAGGGCGTCATCCCGAAAGCTATGCAGCGGCCTGTTCGCTGGCGCTTTCCATGGACAGCCGCCCGCGCATTTGAGGGTCATTGATGAAGCAGAACCACCTCTATCTCGTCGTCGGCGCGCTTGCCGTCGCGGTCGTCGCTCTCGGCATCTACGTGTTTCGCGAGGAGTCGAAGCCGGACGGCATCGAGCTGCGGGTCGGCGAGTCCGGAATTTCCGTCGAACGCAACTGACGGACGATCGGGACGTTTGGGCGGGGTGTTATCCAGCGACACAGAAGGAGCCATTCATGGCCGAGAACGAAAACATTGCCACCAACCGCAACCTGAACCAGAACGCGGAGAATGACCGCAAGGACATGGAAAAGCAGATCTCGGACCTGAAGGCCGAGGTTGCGAGCCTTACCCAGCAGCTGTCGGAACGGGGCAAGCAGGCCTATGAGGACCTGCGCGAAGACGCAGAAGGTCTCTATGACGAGGCGTCGCGCCGGGCGCGCCGTGCCGGCCGCCAGCTTCGCTCGCAGGCGAATGCGGTGTCGGAAACCATCCGCGACAATCCGGGAACGGCAGCAACGCTGCTCTCCTCGGCGGGCCTTATCGGCCYCCTGATCGGCTYCCTCATCGGCCAGTCGGTCGGCAGCAGCCAGCCSCCGCGTCGCTGGTACTGATTTTCTGCACTTCCTCGCAAAGCCCCGCCCGATGGCAGGGCTTTTTTGCATGCCGGAACATCCGGCCTCTCCCGCTGGTTGCGGGGGAAAACCGGAGCCCATGTATGTCGAAAAGACCCAACACGCCAGAGCAGCCATCCAGGAAACGCGAGCAAAAGGCACTGATCGTTGCGCTGGCAATCGTCATTGCCATCATCGCCGCCTACTTTGTTTTCGATCTGGGCTTCCGGACCGCCCCGGAGACGGACAACAATGGTTCGATGCGCGCAGTTGAACCGGAGCAGATGCAGCCGGAAGGCTAGCCGTGTACTTGAGCTGTCGAACAGAAGTATCGCTGGAGCGGGTGAAGGGAATCGAACCCTCGTCGTAAGCTTGGGAAGCTTCTGCTCTACCATTGAGCTACACCCGCGCGAGCCGCATTTCTGGTTCATCGGCCCCCTGCTTGTCAAGCTGATTGCGACGCGGCGGTCAACGCCCGCATTAAGCTTCATGTTACCCTGATCGCGATAAACCTCGCCGGGCTTTCCGGCTCGGGGAATCATCGTGAAGGCACTTGAATCGCTGATTCAGTCGCGCCGTTTCGAATACGCGATAACGGCGCTCATCATCATCAATGCAATTACGCTGGGGCTCGAAACCTCGGCGGCGGTCATGGCGAGCTACGGTCACCTGCTCAAGGTGATCGACCATGCGGTCCTGACCGTGTTCGTCTTCGAGCTGTTGCTGCGGTTCATGGTCTACCGCACCAGCTTCTTCCGCGACCCGTGGCGCGTGTTCGATTTCTTCGTCGTCGCGGTGGCGCTGCTGCCGGCGACCGGCAACCTCTCGGTATTACGGGCGCTGCGCATCCTGCGCGTGTTGCGCCTGGTCAGCATCATCCCGTCGCTGCGCCGCGTCGTCAGCGGGCTCGTCTCGGCGCTGCCGGGCATGGGCTCGATCGTGCTCTTGCTGGGCCTTGTCTTCTATGTGTTCTCGGTGATGGCGACGCAGATGTACGGCCATACCGATCCGGAAAAGTTCGGCACGCTGGCGGCGTCGGCCTACACGCTGTTCGAGGTGATGACGATGGATTCGTGGTCGACCGGCACCGTGCGGCCGATAATGGAAGCGCATCCGTGGGCGTGGACGTTCTTCCTGCCCTTCATCGTCGCGACGAGTTTTGCCGTCCTCAACCTGTTCATCGGTATCATCGTCAACGCGATGCAGGTCGAAGCCGAGGCGATGATGCAGCAGGAGAGGTCGGACGACCAGGCAGAGCTGCTGAAGGAGATCAGGGCCCTGCGCGCAGAGGTCAGGGCGCTGCGCCGCGAAGACGCCGGCGCCTGAGCGTCAGGCGCGGAAATGCTTTGACAGCTTCAGGCCCTGCGCCTGGTAGTTGGACTTGAGATCAGCGCCATAGAGCTTGGCTGGCCGCGACAGCATGTGCTCGTAGACAAGGCGGCCGACGATCTGGCCGTGTTCGAGGATGAACGGGACTTCGTGGCTGCGCACTTCGAGCACCGCGCGGCTACCGGTGCCCCCTGCCGCCGAGTGGCCGAAGCCGGGATCGAAGAAGCCGGCATAGTGGACACGAAACTCGCCGACGAGCGGATCGTACGGCGTCATCTCGGCCGCATAGTCCGGCGGGACGTGCACCGCCTCGCGGGAGACGAGGATGTAGAACTCGTCCGGATCGAGGATCAGTTCGTGGCGGCCGCGCACGTAGAGCGGCTCCCAGAAATCATGCACGTCCTGGGCCGCGCGCTTGTCGACGTCGATGACGGCGG